>NZ_AKJC01000016.1 GCF_000282535.1 Pseudomonas sp. GM84
CAAGCCCGCTCCCACAGGAGTTGGGTCAGCTTTCCACAGGAAAAGCACTGACTTGAAGGCCTGCGGGATACCTGTGGGAGCCGGCTTGCCGGCGATTGGGCCCGAACAGGCGATAAAGGGTATGATCCGCGCCCCGCACCGGAGCAGCCCATGGCCAAAGACATCGACAACCCCTGCGTTTCACTGTGCCAACTCAACAGCGAGCTGTGCGTCAGCTGTGGCCGCACGCGCGAGGAAATCCGCAAATGGCGTGGCATGAAACGCCCGGAGAAGATGGCCACCGTGCAGCGCGCCGCGACACGCATGAAGGCCATTGCCAAGAAGAATGCCAAGCTTCGCTGAACACCGGCGGGTAACGCCGACTATCCTTGATTCGGTACGCCGGCAGTAGTGGTGCAAAGGTCGGGCTTTCGTGTGACGAGCGGCAGCGAGGGTACTATGGCCAAGCCCAGAGAAGACAAACGAAATCGAATCCTCGACCCCGTCGACCGGGTGACCGAAGTCATCTTCGGCCTGCTCATGGCGATGACGTTCGTGGGCACGTTGAGCGTCGCCACGGCAGGCCGTGAAGAGGTGCGGACCATGCTCTACGCCGCCTTGGGTTGCAACCTGGCCTGGGGGCTCGCCGACGCGGTCATGTACCTGCTGCGCACCTGGACCGAACGTACGCGCAACCGCAACTTCGTGAGCTACTTGAAGCACGACGCCAGCGAAGAGGAAGGGCGAGTGCTGATCGCAGATGCGCTACCGTCCCGCATCGCTGTGATAGCGAACCCGCAGGTGCTGGAAATGCTACGCCAGCGTCTGGTCGAGTACGCCGACCAGCCGGTCCGTCCTCGCTTGGGGCCTGTCGATGTGCTTGGCAGCCTGGGCGTTTTCTCGCTGGTGGTGCTGGCCACCTTTCCTGTGGTGATTCCGTTCTTGCTCACCAACGACGCCGCATTGGCCTTGCGCGCCTCTAACCTGGTGGCCTTGGCGCTGCTGTTCATCTGCGGCTGGCTGTTGGCCCGTCACTCGGGTGGCTACCCCATGGCGACGGGGTTGGCGTTTGCGATCCTGGGTACGGCACTGATGTTCGGGATCATTGCGTTGGGGGGGTGAAGGTGAGGACTCTGCCAATCAAAAAAAGGGCTCGTCAAACAACCGAGCCCAAAGGGAGGAGGGGGTAAAGGCGGGGGCTTCAGAGGCTCGCGGGTACCTCAGCCTCCCCGCCGCCAAGCGCCTTGTAGAGTGAAATCAGGTTGTTGATCCTGGCCAGCTTGACCGTGACCAGATCCTGTTCGGCACTGAACAGGCTGCGCTGTGCATCCAGGGTATTGAGAAAGGTATCCACCCCTTCGCGATAACGGCTGTTGGCCAGGCCATAGCTCTTGCGGTTGGCTTGCACGCGCAGGTTCTCGGCAACCATCTGCTCATCCAGGTAGGCCTTCGCCACCAGCCCATCGGACACCTCGCGGAACGCCGTCTGGATGGTCTTTTGGTAGTTGGCGACTTCGATCGAGGTCTGCACCTTGGCGACATCAAGGTTCGCCTTGTTCCGTCCATGGTTGAAGATCGGTACGTTGATCGACGGCACGAACGACCAGGCCCCTTGGCCACCGGCGAACAGGTCACCGAGCTGAGCACTGGCCGAACCTGCCGATGCGGTGAGCGTGATGCTCGGAAAGAACGCTGCCCGGGCAGCACCGATATTCGCGTTGGCAGCCTTGAGCTGGTGCTCGGCTGCGAGAATGTCAGGGCGCGCCGTCAGCAGCCGCGACGGCATGCCGGCTGGCAGGTCTTCCTGCAGCTTCACGCTGTCCAGCGCGATGGCCGTGAATGCGCTGTCCGGCAGCGGTTTGCCGACCAGCAGCACCAGTGCGTTCTTGTCCTGTTCGACCAGCCGCTGATAGCGCGCCTTGGCCGACTCGGCGGTCCTGACCGTGCTTTCGGCCTGGCTCAGGTCAAGCTCGGTGGCGACTTCATGGTCATAGCTGCTCAAGACCAGGTCGTAGCTTTCGCGTTGGCTGTCCAGGGTCTGTTGCGCGATGGCCAGCAGCTGCTGGTCTGCCTGCAGTTGGTAGTAGGCCGACGCCACCTCGGCAATCAGTGCCAGCTTGGCGCTGCGCCTGGCCTCCAGGGTGGCGAAGTAGGTTTCCAGGGCCTGCTTGTTCAAGCTGCGCACACGGCCGAAAAAGTCCAGCTCATAGGCGGTGAAGCCGAGCCCGGCGCTATAGGTATGCGTGGTTTCGGTCTGGCCATGGGTGCTCAGGTCCTGGGGGACGCGTTGGCTGGTGCCGGCGCCCGACGCCGTGATCGAAGGCAGCAGGTCGGCGCGCTGAATGCGGTAAAGCGCCTGGGCCCGCTCGATGTTCAGGGCCGCCACGCGGTAGTCCCGATTGTTCTCCAGCGCCTGGCCGATCAGCGCCTGCAGCTCAGGGCTGTGGAAGAACTGCTGCCAGGTGACGATCGCGCCGTCTTCGTTGGAAGGCGCGCTGTAGGTTGCGGCAACCGGTGCGGCTGGCTGCTCGTAGTTCGGCATCAGCGAACAACCGCTGACGGTCAGCAGGGCCACGGCGACTGCTGCATGGAGTCGTTTCATTTTCATACCTGTGCCTCATGCGAAGCGGCCGAGCGGGTGTCTTTCGCGCGTTTGCGGGTGAACAGCTGGATGATCACCACGTAGAACATCGGCACGAAGAACACCGCCAGGAAGGTTGCGGTGATCATGCCGCCGATGACACCGGTACCGATGGAGTGCTGGCTACCGGAGCCGGCACCGTTGGAGATTGCCAGGGGCAGCACGCCCAGCATGAACGCCAGCGAGGTCATGATGATCGGCCTCAGGCGCAGGCGCGCAGCTTCCACGGCAGCCTCCATCAGTGGCTTGCCGTGCTCTTCGTGCAGCGCCTTGGCGAACTCGACGATGAGGATGGCGTTCTTCGCCGACAGGCCCACGGTGGTCAGCAGGCCGACCTGGAAGAACACGTCGTTCGACAGCCCCCGGGCCAGTGTCGCGATCACTGCGCCAATCACGCCCAGCGGCACCACCATCATCACCGCGACCGGCACCGACCAGCTCTCGTACAGTGCAGCCAGGCACAGGAACACGATCAGGATCGACAGCGCATACAGCGAACCCGACTGCGAGCCCGACAGGCGCTCTTCATACGAGATGCCGGTGAACTGCAGGCCGATGCCTGCGGGGAGCTGTTTTTCGATCTCCTCTACCGCGTCCATCGCATCGCCCGAGCTGTAGCCCAGGGCCGGTTCACCCTGGATCTGCACGCCGGGCACGCCGTTGTAGCGCTCAAGCTTGGGCGAGCCATAGGTCCAGTAACCGCTGGCGAACGAGGAGAACTTGACCATTTCCCCGTTGGCATTGCGCACGTACCACTTGTCGAAGTCTTCCGGTGAAATACGCGACTGGATCTCGCCCTGCACATACACCTTCTTGACCCGCCCGCGGTCGACGAAGTCGTTGACGTAGGCCGAACCCCAGGCGCTGCTCATCGTCTGGTTGATATCGCTGATGCTGACCTGCAGCGCCCGGGCCTTCTCGTTGTCGATGCGGACCTGGTACTGAGGCTCGTCATTCAGGCCGTTCGGCCGCACGTTCATCAGGCGCGGATCCTTTGCCGCGAGCGCCAGAAACTGGTCGCGCGCTTCCATCAGCCGCGCGTGGCCAAGGCCGGTGCGGTCCTGCAGGTACATGTCGAAGCCCTTGGCATTGCCCAGCTCCAGGATCGCCGGCGGTACGATGGCGATGACATTGCCGTCCTTGATCTGCGCCGCCCGGGCCTGAATACGCTTGGCCAGCGAGAAGATCGAGGTGTCGTCGCCGCCGCGCTCCTCCCAGGGCTTCAAGCCAATGAACAGCATCCCCGAGTTCTGGCCACGGCCGGCGAAGTTGAAGCCATTGACGGTATAGGCCGACTCGACCACCGCGGCTTCGTCCTTGAGCAGGTAGTCGCGCATTTCGTCGAGCACGGCCTGGTTGCGTTCGGCACTGGCGTTGGGCGGCATCTGCACCTGGACGACCATGGTGCCCTGGTCTTCATCGGGGAGAAACGCGGTGGGAATGCGTGTGAACAGCAGCACCACGGCGCCCACCACGCACAGGTAGAACACCAGGAACACGCCCTTGCGCTTGAGAATGCCGGCTACGCCCGCCTGGTAGCGGTCCGCGTTGCGGTCGAACATCCGGTTGAACCAGCCGAAGAAGCCACGCTTGTGCAGGTGCTCAGGGTCGGCCGGCTTGAGGATGGTCGCGCACAAGGCCGGCGTGAAGATCAGCGCCACCACCACCGACAACGCCATCGCCGAGACGATGGTGATCGAGAACTGGCGATAGATGATCCCGGTGGCGCCACCGAAGAAGGCCATGGGCACGAACACCGCCGACAGCACCATGGCGATGCCGACCAGCGCGCCCTGGATCTCGCCCATCGATTGCCGAGTGGCTTCCTTGGGTGACAGGCCTTTCTCGACCATGACCCGCTCGACGTTCTCGACCACCACGATGGCATCGTCGACCAGCAAGCCGATCGCCAGCACCATGCCGAACATGGTCAGGGTATTGATGGTGAAGCCGAACGCCGCCAGCACACCGAAGGTGCCGAGCAGCACCACCGGCACGGCCAGGGTCGGGATCAGCGTGGCGCGCAGGTTCTGCATGAACAGGTACATCACCAGGAACACCAGCACGATGCCTTCGAACAGCGTTTTCACCACCTCGTGGATGGAGGCGGAAACGACCGGCGAGGTGTCGTAGGGGAACACCACTTTCAGGCCCTTGGGCAGGTTGGGCTCGAAGTCGGCAACGGTCTGGCGCACGGCCTTGACGGTTTCCAGCAGGTTGGCGCCGGTCGCCAGGCGCAGTGCAATGGCAGCAGCCGGTTTGCCGTTGTAGGTGCCGGAGATGGAGAAGTTCTCCGCGCCCAGGCCGACCTGCGCCACGTCTTTCACGCGCACCTGCGAACCGTCCGGGTTGACCTTCAGCAGGATCTCCCGGAACTGCTCGGCGGTCTGCATCCGTGAGGTGCCAAGGATCGTGGCGTTGAGCTGCACGCCCTTGTGGGTCGGCAGGCCGCCGAGCGAACCCGAGGAGATCTGCACGTTTTCCGACTGCACCGCATTGATCACGTCCTGGGGCGTGAGCTGGTAGCTCAGCAGTTTTTCCGGGTCTACCCAAATCCGCATCGCGTACTGGGCGCCCAGCATCAGGTAGTCGCCGACCCCCTTGGTGCGGGTGATCGGGTCTTTCAGGTTGGAGACGATGAAGTTACCGATGTCGAAGTCGTCCATCGCGCCGTCTTCGGAGTACAGGCCCACGATCAACATGAAGTTGACCTGGTACTTGGCCACCCGCAGGCCCTGTTGCTGAACCTCCTGGGGCAACAGCGGCGTGGCCAGCTGGAGCTTGTTCTGCACCTGCACCTGGGCGATGTCGGCATCGGTGCCCTGGTCGAAGGTGACGATGATGCTCAGGCTGCCGTCGCTGTTGCTTTCGGAGGTGATGTAGCGCAGCCCGTCGAGGTTGTTGAGCTGCTGCTCGATGACCTGCACCACGGTGTCCTGCACGGTTTGCGCCGAGGCACCGGGGTAGGTGACCGTGACGATGATCGCCGGCGCGGCGATGTTGGGGTACTGGTTGACCGGGAGCTTGAGGATCGACAGCCCGCCCGCCAGCATCAGCACGATAGCGATCACCCAGGCAAAGATCGGCCTGTTGATGAAAAAGTTGGACATGGAGTGAGTTTCCTTCGCTACGAAAGCCGCTGGCGCTATTGGGCAGCGCTGGCCATCGCCGGGTTGGGGTGGACGTTGCGCGCAGCGACCGCAGTGACCTGGCTGCCATCCTTGACGCGTTGCACGCCTTCGGTAATGACCCGGTCCCCGGCCTCCAGGCCGGACTCCACGAGCCAGGCATTGCCCAGGCTGCGCAGCAGTTTCACCTCGCGCAGCAAGGCCTTGTCGCCGTTGTCCAGCACCAGGGCCGTGGCCTGGCCCTTGAGGTCACGGGCAATGCCCTGTTGTGGCACGAGCACCGCGTTGTCGCGCATGCCCTCGGTCAGAGTGGCATGCACGAACATGCCGGGCAGCAGGATGTTGTCCGGGTTAGGGAATGCCGCACGCAGGGTCACGGCGCCGGTGGTGGGATCGACCGTCACCTCGGAAAACTTCATGGCGCCGGGGTGGGCGTAGGTCGAACCGTCTTCGAGCTTGAGCTCGACCTTGGCCTGCTCGGGGCCTGCCAGGGTGAGTTCGCCGCGTGCCATTTCACTGCGCAGGCGCAGCAGGTCGACCGAGGCTTGGGTCACGTCGACGTAGATAGGGTCCAGCTGATGGATCGCGGCCAGCGCCTCGGGCTGGTTCTGGCTGACCAGGGCGCCTTCGGTGACGGCCGAGCGGCTGATCCGCCCTTCGATGGGCGCCAGCACCTTGGTGTATTCCAGGTTGATCTGCGCCATGCGCAGGTCGGCCTGCGCCTGTTCCGCCGCAGCCTGCGCATCGTCGTACTGCTGGCGGCTGATCGCGCGGCTTTCGACCAGGTGCTGGTAGCGCTGCGCCAGTTTGCGGGTGGTGTTCAGGGTGGCCTGCGCCTTGTCCACGGCTGCCTGGTAGGTCGACGGGTCGATCTGGTAGAGCTGCTGCCCCTTTTTCACCACCGCGCCTTCGGCAAACAAGCGCTTCTGGATGATCCCGCTGACCTGCGGGCGTACCTCGGCCACACGAAAGGCCGAGGTGCGCCCGGGCAGGTCGCTGCTGAGCAACACGCGCTCGGCTTTCAAGGTGACGTAGCCCACCTCCGGCGGCTGGGTCGGGGCCGCGGCTTCCTGTTGCTGGCACGCGGACAAGGCCAGCACGGCGAGGGGCAACGCCCCGAAAAGTTGTCGACGTCTCATGTTCAACGCTTCTTCCTCACAGCTTGCACGCAACCGTCGGATGACGGTCGTCGAAAAACAATAACCACAATGCGATGCGCTGTATCATAATTCGGTGCATTGAGATCAAGCAAGACGGAAAGCGAAACGCCGGTTGCCGGGCGGGCGATGTAGAATCGCCGCCATTGAAGAACGCGCAGGGCTGCGGCCCGAGATGGGAAGGCTTATGAGTGACGAGATCGACAAAGACGGCGAGGGCAGGGCAGGTGGCATCCAGGTCATCGCCCGGGCCAGCGCCATCATGCGCACGCTGGGGGCCAACCCCAAAGGGTTGTCACTGGCGGCGATCGCCCAGGAAGTCGGCCTGGCCCGATCCACCGTGCAGCGCATCGTCGCCGCCCTGGAAGACGAAGCGCTGGTAGAGGCGGCCCGCCCCGGCAATGGCTTTCGCCTGGGGCCGGCCTTGGCGCAGCTGATCCACCAGAGCCATCGGGACATCATCTCGATCGCCCGTCGTTCGCTGGAGACGCTGTGCAACGAGGTGCAGGAAAGCGTGACCTTGTCCTGCATCAGTGGTAACCAGATCGCGGTGATCGACCGGGTGATCGCCGAGCGCGAGCTGCGGGTGGTGTTCCCCATGGGGCAGTCGATGCAGATGCACGCGACCGCCGATGGCAAGGCGCTGCTCTCGACCCTGACCGACCAGCAGGTGCGCGACCTTTTCCCCGAACCGCTCGCCAAGCTGACCGACACCACCCTCGATCTCGATCAGTTGCTGGCCGAGCTTGCGACCATTCGCCGAACCGGGATTGCCGTCGACAACGAGGAACACACCAGCGGAATCAGTGCCTGCTGCATCCTGATCCCGACCTTCATGGGCCCGCACGCGGTGGCCATCGTGGCCCCCACCGCGCGGTTCGCCAAGCGCTCCGAGCAGCTGATCAACGCGCTGGTCGAATGCAAGGCGTCGATTTCGCAGCTGGCGGGTGGCGAGTAACCGTTCGAGAATGCCCCATGGCCAGAAAGACCAAGCTTGAAAGCCTCAAGACCTGTGAGCTGATCGTGGATTCGGCGGAGCAACTGTTCAGCTCCAAAGGCTTCGCCCAGACCACGCTGCACGACGTCGCCGAGCACGCAGGGCTGACGCGGGGCGCGATCTACTGGCACTTCAAGGACAAGACCGCGCTGCTCGATGCCGTCCTGGCGCGCGCGCAGCTGCCGTGGGACGCGTTGCCCCAGCGCTGCGACGAGATCGACAGGCCCTTGTCGGTGGCGCAGCTGGCAACGTTTCTGGCCCAGTGCATCGAGACGATCATCGGCGACCCGAGGTTGCATCGGGTATCGCTGATCCTCCTGCACACGACCGAATTGGTAGAGGACAACCGGCGTGTCCAGGTGCGCTTGACCCGCACCCTGGAGCGCATCGGCAACTTCCTGGCGGCCATGCTCGGCAAGGCCACCGATGTGCCGCGCGCAGCGGTCGACAGGGCGGCCAGTGCGGTCAAGGCGATGCTGACCGGTGTGGTCTACGAAGCGTTGATCGAGCCGAACGCGGTCGCGCTCGGCCATCTGCCGGTGGTGCTGGAACACACGCTGGCCAGCTGCCTGGCCGCACCTTGCGCCAACCCGTCGCTCAGCCTTGCAGGGCCTGGTGGGTGAGCACGCTGCGGGTGGTGGTCTGGTAATGCTCGGCGAGCAGGGCGCAGGCCTTGTCGACATCGCGCGCCAGGGCGGCATCGAGCAGCTCGCGGTGTTCACCCGGCACGTCGCGCTCGTTGGCGCCGGTGTAGTGCACCGAGAGCATCCGGTAGCGCGCGGTCTGGTCCCGCAGCATGTGCGACAGGCGCAGCAGCCAGGGTGAGCGGCAATTGGCGATCAGTGCCTGGTGGAAGGCTTCATGGGCTTTTTCCCACTCAGGCTTCATCAGCCGTTCCGGGCCTTCGACCACGGGCAGGCGGTCGAGGCGGTGATGGGCAGCGATCAACTGGCTTTCCCACTCCAGGTCACCGTGGCGGATGGACTCCGCCAACGCCTGGCACTCGATGAGCAGGCGGGTCTGGGTGATGTCGCGGATTTCTTCGGCGGAGATGCGCCCGACACTGAAGCCTTTCTGGTCTTCCGAAGCGACGAAGCCGCTGGTGGCCAGGCGCGACAATGCTTCGCGCAAGGGGATGACGCCTGCGTCGTAGTGTTCGGCCAGTTCTTTGAGGCGCAAGCGGCTGCCGGGTGCCAGGCGGCCGTTGATGATGTCTTCGCGTACCCGCGCCTCCAGCTGGGAGGCCATGGTGCGTTTTTCCGAGGTTGCGGGCTGCGCAGCCCAGCGTTCGGCTTGATTCATGAGCGGTATCACCGAGGGTGGCTGATGTTCAGATCATACACACATGGGGTATTTATCGATAATTCGTAAAAAATATATTTTATCGTTGACGGCATATTTTCCTCGGATTAGCTTAGAGGTCATGCCGCACTGCCTGGCGGCCGTCAAACCACAACAAGAGGTAAGCTCCATGCGTTACGTTCGTTTCTCTCAACAAGGCCGCCCGGTGCTGGGCGTTCGCACTGCCGAAGGTGTCCGGGTGCTTGGCGAGGAGTCGCTGGAGTCGTTGTTGGCGCGCGGTGTCGACCTCACTACCTACGGTGCCGATGCCCAGGGTGAGCTGGTCGAAATCGGTGAACAGGACTACCTGCCGTTGATGAGCCGCCCTGGCAAGATCATCTGCGTGGGCCTGAACTACGCCGACCACACCAAGGAGTCGCCCTACGCACAGCCGGACTACCCGACCCTGTTCCCGCGCTTCAACTCAAGCCTCATCGCCCACAACAAGCCGCTGGTGCGCCCACGCATCTCCGACACACTGGACTACGAAGGCGAAATGGCCGTGGTGCTCAAGAGCGGCGGCCGCCA
>NZ_AKJC01000017.1 GCF_000282535.1 Pseudomonas sp. GM84
TGTCAGGCCATGGTTGTTAGCTTTGGTGCATGTCTCGAGACTGCAGGGGCGCCAGCAGCGTCAGCCGAAAAATCTCGCGGTGCCGACAAGGCAGGCAACCATGCCCTGTCAGACATAGGCACATTGCAACAAATGTAGGAGCGAGCTTGCTCGCGATGCGCCGCGCGGGCGGCGCTCGATCTCATAGGCGCTAAAACTTTCATGGCGAGCACCTGCATGCCCGCCAGCGATCAGCCGTAAGATTTTTCTGAACCTGCAACCAAATGCTTCAGGATTCGCTAGTTTGGGAATTATCCTACGAGCGCTGCTGAAGTTTCGCTGTTGTCGGGGAAATGCCTCACGGATAACGTTCTCGGGTCGCTTCGGCGATCGGGTGTGAGAACCCGACTGACACAACAGCTCCGTCGTTATGGCGGTCGTGCGCGGGCAGGCTTCGGCCTGGCCGAGTTTTTGCTCTTGTTCCTCGGTTTCTCACCCCGCGCACGGCTGCCACCCACAATCCGTGAGAAAGATTCAGGTGGCGGTTTCCTTAAGCCGAACAAGAGTTAACTGCCATGAAGAAGATCGTCCCCGATCCTCCACGCCGCAAACCTATCACCACCCCATTCTTCACCGTCCAATCCGACATGTACCCACCCGACGCCCTGGCCCACGCCAGCGAGCTGCTACGTGGCGTCATCGAAACCCTCGACGAGCACTGCCGCTCACGCGCAGGCGAACACGGCCTGAGCATGCTGAGCAATGCGATGCATGCCAGCGAGATCGCCTACACGCTGGTGGAGCATGTGCACACTCGGCTGTTTGGCCAACAGGTGGAGGGGTGACGCTTTGACGGATAAACCCAAGATCCTTACCACCGTCGGCGTGGAGACTTTCCTTGATGCGGGCTTCCCGCCAGTAGGCCTGCTGCGTGTGCAGCCTGGTATTCCGATCGACGATGCTTACGAGCATGTCTCGGTGCTACTGGGTTATATCAAGCACCTGGTGCGCGAGGGCGACGTGGAGGATGACCACAAGTTGCTCGGTGCAGCGGACTACCTGAGCGTTTTGGCCAAGGCGTTGATGAACGATATCGAAATGGCCAAGAACCGGCTCCATTGACCTCGAGGGCCTCTTCGCGGGACAAGCCCGCTCCCACAGGTTCACCGCAACCTTCAGGCCTGCGGTGAACCTGTGGGAGCGGGCTTGTCCCGCGAAAGGGCCCTCCGCAGCAACACACCTATCGGACTTCATTTTCGGAAACGGACTACATCCTTGAGCGACAACCGCCTGCTAGGTTGCCCGGCCGAACAGTCCTCAGGGGTAATGCTCGCATGAACTCGAACCACATCCGTGCCAGCCTTTTCATGTGCTCGCTGTTATTGGCACCAACCTCACAAGCCGACACTCCCTCCCCCATCACCGCCGAAGCCGCCCGCACAATGGCCGCCGCCGCCGAGCGCGCTGCCCGTTCCCAGGGCCATACCATCGTCATCAGCATCGTCGACAACCATGGCAACCTCAAACACTTCCACCGCATGGACGGCACCAGCAGTGGCAGCATCAAGGTCGCGCAGCTCAAGGCCTCGACCTCGGCCCGCTTCCCGCTTTCCTCCAGCTCGCTCGCAGAACGAAGTGCCGCACTTCCAGCAAACCCCTATGCGTCTCTCCCAGGCTTCACCCTGTTGGGGGGCGGCCTGCCCATCATGGATGCGAATGGCCGGCATATCGGCGGCATCGGCATCAGCGGCGCAACGCCGGAGCTGGATGCGGCGTTTGCCCAGGCGGCACTGGATGGCGATGCCTGACTGCCACTCCCACCGTGATGATTCACTCGCATAAAAAAACCCAGGGCCAATGCCCTGGGTTTTTGGTCTAGCGTGACGCCCTACCGCTCTGATCAGAACGGAATATCGTCATCGAAGCTGTCAAAGTCAGCCGCTGGCTGTGGCGCAGGCTGCTGCGGCGCTGGGCGCTGCTGGGCCTGTTGCGGGCGCGGGGCCTGCTGGCGCTGAGGAGCCTGGTTGTACTGTTGCTGCTGGCCACCCTGGTTGTAGTTGTTACCACCACCCTGGTTGTATTGGTCGCCGCCACCTTGCTGGTTCTGCGGACGGCCGCCGAGCAGCTGCATGGTGCCCTGCATGTCGACGATGATTTCAGTGGTGTAGCGCTTGATGCCGTCTTTTTCCCACTCGCGGGTCTGCAGCTTGCCTTCGATGTACACCTGCGAACCCTTGCGCAGGTATTCGCCGGCGATTTCGGCAACCTTGCCGAACAGCGACACACGGTGCCACTCGGTACGCTCGACCTTCTGGCCCGACTGCTTGTCAGTCCACTGCTCGCTGGTAGCCAGGCTCAGGTTGGTCACGGCGTTACCGTTGGGCAGGTAGCGGACTTCGGGATCCTGGCCACAGGTGCCGACCAGAATGACTTTGTTAACCCCACGGGCCATAACGTTCTCCTAGGCTTCGCACGCCGAAGAGGCTGGGTTCACCAGACGCTCGAGGGTCGCACGGTCCAAAATTTTCGTATCCAGTTTGATATAGATGGCGGCCTCTTCTGCCACCACCACAGCGTCGGTCACACCCGGCACAGCCATCAGGCGTTCGGTCAGCCCGGCTTCCCGGACTGCTTCAGGCGTCAGCGGCATGCGCAGGCTGGTCACATAGGGCGGCTCGTTCATGCGCAAGGCCACGATCAGCCAGATGGCACACAACACCGCGCAACCGAGGAACACTGTGCTCAGTCCGCCATGCTGGAACAACCAGCCACCGAGGATTCCGCCTAACGCGGCACCGAGGAACTGGCTGGTGGAGTACACCCCCATCGCCGTCCCCTTGCCACCAGCAGGTGACACCTTGCTCACCAGCGAAGGCAGCGATGCCTCCAGCAAGTTGAATGCGGTAAAGAATACCACGGTGCCAATCACCAGTCCGCGCAAACCGTCAGCCCACTCCCAGAAGTATATCTCCGTGAGTAGCAGCACACTGACCGCACCGGCCAACACGCGTTTCATCTTGCGCTTTTTCTCGCCGTAGATGATGAACGGGACCATTGCAAAAAATGAGACGAACAGCGCGGTCAGGTATACCCACCAGTGCTCCTCCTTCGGCAGGCCGCCGCGCTCGACGAGCGCCAGCGGCAGTGCGACGAAGCTGGCCATGAGGATCGCGTGGAGCACGAAGATACCTACGTCCAGGCGCAGAAGGTCCGGATGGCGCAGGGTCGGGCCGAGGGCCTGGCGTGCCACGCCCGATTCGCGGTGCTGCAAGGTGCTGTGGGTGTTGGGCACGACGAAGGCGATCAGGGCCATGCCAACCAGGGCAAGTCCTGCCGTGGCCAGGAACAAACCTGACAAGCCAAAGGCGCGAGTCAACAATGGGCCGACCACCATCGCAACCGCGAACGACAGGCCGATGCTCATGCCGATCATGGCCATGGCCTTGGTTCGGTGCTGCTCGCGGGTGAGATCGGAAAGCAGCGCCATCACCGCGGCGGAAATCGCCCCGGCGCCCTGCAGGATACGCCCGGCGATCACCCCCCAGATGGAATCGGCCTGGGCCGCCAGCACGCTGCCAAGGGCGAAGATCACCAACCCCAGGTAGATCACCGGGCGACGGCCGATGCGGTCGGAAATCATCCCGAACGGGATCTGCAGAACCGCCTGGGTCAGGCCGTAGGCGCCAATGGCCAGGCCGATCAGCGCAGGCGTGGCGCCGGCCAGGTCCATGCCGTAGGTGGCCAGCACCGGCAAGACCATGAACATGCCCAGCATACGAAAGGCAAAGACCAGGGCCAGGCCGCCAGCGGCGCGGGTTTCGCTGCCACTCATGCGCTCGTTGTGGGTGTCGTGCATGGATTAACCTCGTGTGAACCGGCGGCGATTCTATCAGTCCGACAGCTTGACGGCATCTACGCGACGCTTTGCCGCGTACTGGCAGGGCGCCGTATACTTCCTTGTTTATGCCCGCCAAGCGAGGCCGCAGTGGACAAGATCCTGATTCGTGGGGCGCGTACCCACAACCTTAAGAACATCGACCTGACCCTGCCACGCGACAAGCTGATCGTGATCACCGGCCTGTCCGGGTCCGGCAAGTCGTCGCTTGCCTTCGACACGCTGTACGCCGAAGGCCAGCGCCGCTATGTGGAATCGCTGTCGGCCTATGCCCGGCAATTTCTGTCGATGATGGAAAAACCTGACGTCGACACTATCGAAGGCTTGTCGCCGGCCATTTCCATCGAGCAGAAGTCGACCTCGCACAACCCGCGTTCGACGGTTGGCACCATCACCGAGATCTACGACTACCTGCGCTTGCTCTATGCGCGCGTAGGCTCCCCACGCTGCCCGGACCATGACATTCCGCTGGAGGCGCAAACGATCAGCCAGATGGTCGACCTGGTGCTGGAGCGCCCGGAAGGCAGCAAGCTGATGTTGCTGGCACCGGTAATCCGCGAGCGCAAAGGTGAGCACCTGGCCGTGTTCGACGAGCTGCGCGCCCAGGGCTTCGTACGGGCGCGGGTCAACGGCAAGCTCTATGAGCTCGACGAACTGCCCAAGCTGGACAAGCAGAAAAAGCACAGCATCGACGTGGTGGTGGACCGCTTCAAGGTGCGCGCCGACCTGCAGCAGCGCCTGGCCGAATCGTTCGAAACCGCGCTCAAGCTGGCCGACGGCATTGCCCTGGTGGCACCGATGGATGACGAAGAAGGCGAAGAGACGATTTTCTCCGCACGCTTCGCTTGCCCGATCTGCGGCCATGCCATCAGCGAGCTGGAACCCAAGCTGTTCTCCTTCAACAACCCAGCTGGCGCCTGCCCGACCTGTGATGGGCTGGGCGTGAAGCAGTTCTTCGACACCAAGCGCCTGGTCAACAGTGAGCTGACCTTGGCCGAGGGTGCGATCCGTGGCTGGGACAGGCGCAACGTCTATTACTTCCAGATGCTCGGTTCGCTCGCCACGCACTACGGCTTCAGCCTTGAGGAGCCCTTCGGCGAACTGTCGGCCGAGCACCAGAAGGTGATTTTGCAAGGCAGCGGCAAGCAGACCGTCGACTTCAAGTACCTCAACGACCGGGGCGACATCGTCAAGCGCTCGCACCCGTTCGAAGGGATCGTGCCGAACCTTGAGCGCCGCTACCGCGAGACCGAGTCCGCCACCGTGCGCGAAGAGCTGGCCAAGTTTCTTGGCACCCAGCCCTGCCCCGACTGCCGCGGCACCCGCCTGCGCCGTGAGGCACGGCATGTGTGGGTAGGCGAAAAGACCCTGCCGGCGGTCACCAACCTGCCCATCGGTGAGGCCAGCAACTATTTCGGCGCGCTGACGCTGACCGGCCGCCGTGGCGAAATCGCCGCGAAGATCCTCAAGGAAATCTGCGAGCGTTTGCAGTTCCTGGTCAATGTCGGCCTCGACTACCTCACCCTCGACCGCAGCGCCGATACCCTGTCGGGCGGCGAAGCCCAGCGTATCCGCCTGGCCAGCCAGATCGGCGCCGGCCTGGTGGGGGTCATGTACATCCTCGATGAACCGTCCATCGGCCTTCATCAACGGGACAACGACCGCTTGCTGGCCACCCTTAATCACCTGCGCGACCTGGGCAATACGGTGATCGTGGTCGAGCACGACGAGGATGCCATTCGTCTGGCCGACTACGTCGTGGACATCGGCCCGGGTGCTGGTGTGCATGGTGGCCAGATCGTGGCCGAGGGTACGCCGCAGGAGGTCATGGACCACCCTGACTCGCTGACCGGCAAGTACCTGTCGGGGCGCAAGAAGATCGTCGTGCCGGCCAAGCGCACGCCGCGCGACAAGAAGCTGCAACTCAAGCTCAAGGGCGCCCGTGGCAACAACTTGCAGAACGTCGACCTGGAGATTCCGATCGGCCTGCTGACCTGCGTGACCGGTGTGTCCGGCTCGGGCAAGTCGACGCTGATCAACAACACCCTGTTCCCGCTGGCAGCCACTGCGCTGAACGGCGCAAGCACCCTGGAAGCCGCCGCGCACAGCAGCATGGACGGCCTGCAGCACCTGGACAAGGTGGTCGATATCGACCAGAGCCCGATCGGCCGCACGCCGCGCTCGAACCCGGCAACCTACACCGGTATCTTCACCCCGATCCGCGAACTGTTCTCCGGCGTGCCGGAATCGCGCTCGCGTGGTTATGGCCCGGGTCGCTTCTCCTTCAACGTCAAGGGCGGGCGCTGCGAGGCCTGCCAGGGCGACGGGCTGATCAAGGTGGAGATGCACTTCCTGCCGGACATCTACGTGCCGTGCGACGTCTGCAAGAGCAAGCGCTACAACCGTGAAACCCTGGAGATCAAGTACAAGGGCAAGAACATCCACGAGGTGCTGGAAATGACCATCGAAGATGCCCGTGGGTTCTTCGATGCGGTACCGGCCCTGGCGCGCAAGCTGCAGACCCTGATGGATGTAGGTCTTTCGTACATCAAGCTGGGGCAGTCGGCGACCACTTTGTCCGGTGGCGAGGCGCAGCGGGTCAAGCTTTCGCGGGAGCTGTCCAAGCGCGATACCGGCAAGACGCTGTATATCCTCGACGAACCGACCACCGGGCTGCACTTCGCCGATATCCAGCAACTGCTCGATGTGCTGCACCGTCTGCGCGACCACGGCAATACCGTGGTGGTGATCGAGCACAACCTGGACGTGATCAAGACGGCCGACTGGTTGGTGGACCTGGGGCCGGAAGGTGGCTCCAAAGGTGGGCAGATCATCGCCTGCGGCACCCCGGAAGAACTGACCAGGATGAAACAGTCCTACACCGGGCATTACCTCAAGCCGTTGCTGGAGCGTGACCGGGCCTGACCCGCCTGTGGATGAAAAAAGCCCCTGGTACCGTGGGTGCCAGGGGCTTTTTTGTGGTCTGTGGATAACTTACATCTGCGACTGCAGGTAGTTCTCCAGGCCGATGACCTTGATCAGGCCCTGCTGCTTCTCCAGCCAGTAGGTATGATCTTCTTCGGTATCGGCCAACTGCGCGCGCAGGATGTCGCGGCTGATGTAGTCCTTGTGCAGTTCGCACAGTTCGATGCCTTTGCACAGCGCGGCGCGCACCTTGTACTCGAGCTTGAGGTCGGCCTCGATCATTTCCGGCACGGTGCTGCCCACTTCCAGGTCATCGGCGCGCATGTCCGGGGTGCCTTCGAGCATGAGGATACGGCGCATCAGCGCATCGGCGTGCTGCGTCTCTTCTTCCATCTCGTGGTTGATACGCTCGTAGAGCTTGGACAGGCCCCAGTCTTCGTACATGCGCGAGTGAATGAAGTACTGGTCGCGTGCTGCCAGTTCGCCCTTCAGCAACGTGACGAGGTAGTTGATTACGTCCGGGTGACCTTGCATCGCCCTGCTTCTCCGTGTGGAAACTTGAATACCACATAGTGTGAACCAGCTTTTCGTCAGGGTCACTGAAAAACGCGCAATTAGAAGCAAAAAATCGGTTAAACAGTAGTGATATTCATTGAAAAACCGCCCAAATGAGGGCGGTTCTCCTTATCACTTCGAGTTAGGCGAGAATCAGCCCCAGGGCCTTGGCGATACCTTCGCCGTAGGCCGGGTCCGCCTTGAAGAAGTACTGCAGCTGCCGCTGGATCACCTCTTCGCTGACACCCGCCATGGCACCGGCGATGTTGTTGATCAGCAGGGCTTTCTGCTCATCACTCATCAGGCGGAACAGTGCACCGGCATGGCTGTAGTAATCATCGTCCTCGCGGTGGTCATAACGGTCGGCCGAGCCATTGAGGGCCAACGCTGGCTCGGCGTGGCGAGGCGACTGTTTCGGTGCATCGGTGTAGCTGTTGGGCTCGTAGTTCGGCGCGCTGCCATAGCTGCCGGTGGCCATCGAACCGTCACGCTGGTAGCTGTTTACCGGGCAACGCGGGGAGTTGACGGGCAACTGCTGATGGTTGGTGCCCACCCGGTAGCGATGCGCGTCTGCATAGGCGAATACGCGACCTTGCAGCATGCGGTCTGGCGACAGGCCTACACCGGGCACCATGTTGCTCGGGCCGAATGCAGCTTGCTCGACTTCGGCGAAGTAGTTGAGCGGGTTGCGATTGAGCTCCAGCACGCCCACTTCGATCAGTGGATAGTCTTTTTGCGACCAGGTCTTGGTCACGTCGAACGGGTTTTCGTCGCGGCTGGCGGCCTCGGCTTCACTCATCACCTGGATGCAGACGGACCAACGTGGAAAATCACGGCGCTCGATGGCCTCGAACAGGTCACGCTGGGCGTAGTCCGGGTCGCTGCCTGCCAGGCGCGCCGCCTCTGTCGGAGCCAGATTCCTGATGCCCTGCTGGGTCTTGAAGTGCCACTTCACCCAGGTGCGCTCGCCTTGCGCATTGATCAGGCTGTAGGTGTGGCTGCCGAAGCCGTGCATGTGACGGTAACCATCCGGGATACCCCGGTCGGAGAACAGGATGGTGACCTGATGCAATGCCTCGGGAGAGTGCGACCAGAAATCCCACATCATCTGGGCATTCTTCAGGTTGCTTTGCGGGTGACGCTTCTGGGTGTGGATAAAGTCCGGGAACTTCAGCGGGTCACGGATGAAAAACACCGGCGTGTTGTTACCGACGATGTCCCAGTTGCCTTCCTCGGTATAGAACTTCACTGCAAAACCACGCGGGTCGCGCTCGGTGTCTGCCGAACCGCGCTCGCCACCGACCGTGGAGAAACGCAGGAAGGTCTCGGTCTGCTTGCCAACCTGTGCGAAAAGCTTGGCACTGGTGTAGCCGGTAATGTCGCGGGTGACAGTGAAGGTGCCGTAAGCACCCGAACCCTTGGCGTGGACGCGTCGCTCAGGGATGTTCTCGCGGTTGAAGTGGGCGAGCTTCTCGATCAGGTGGAAGTCGTCGAGCAGCAACGGGCCGCGTGGGCCGGCAGAACGGGAATTCTGGTTGTCTGCAACAGGTGCACCGCTGGCGGTGGTGAGTATCTTGCTCATGGGCTCTCCTTAACGGTCTTCAAGCGCCGGACTAAACGGCTTGAAGGAGAGTATTGAGCAGGTACGTTACAAGGACAAATTCATTGATTGATTCACATCAATAGAAACAAACAATACATGCAGGCACAAAAAACCGGGCACTAGGCCCGGTTCTTTGTAGCAGACAGAACGTCTTACTCAGCAGCTTCTACAGCACCGCCGACCGGACGATCAACCAGCTCGACGTACGCCATAGGCGCGTTGTCGCCAGCGCGGAAACCGCACTTCAGGATGCGCAGGTAGCCGCCCTGACGGGTGGCGTAACGCTTGCCCAGGTCGTTGAACAGTTTGCCAACAGCGGACTTCGAACGGGTACGGTCGAAGGCCAGACGACGGTTAGCAACGCTGTCTTCCTTGGCCAGGGTGATCAGCGGCTCGGCAACGCGGCGCAGTTCCTTGGCTTTCGGCAGGGTGGTTTTGATCAGCTCGTGCTCGATCAACGACACTGCCATGTTCTGGAACATAGCCTTGCGGTGAGAGCTGGTACGGCTCAGGTGACGTCCACTTTTACGATGACGCATGATTCATTCCTTACCAAACACTACGTTCGGTGATTACGACGATCAGGCGGTCGCCTTGTCGTCTTTCTTAAGACTTGCAGGCGGCCAGTTGTCGAGGCGCATGCCGAGAGACAGACCACGAGAGGCCAGGACGTCCTTGATTTCAGTCAGGGACTTCTTGCCCAGGTTAGGAGTCTTCAACAGCTCTACTTCGGTACGCTGAATCAGGTCGCCGATGTAGTAGATGTTCTCCGCCTTGAGGCAGTTGGCCGAACGTACAGTCAGTTCCAGGTCGTCAACCGGACGCAGCAGGATCGGATCGATCTCGTCTTCCTGCTCGACTACGACAGGCTCGCTGTCACCTTTGAGGTCGACGAACGCGGCCAACTGCTGTTGCAGGATGGTCGCAGCGCGGCGGATAGCCTCTTCAGGATCCAGGGTGCCGTTGGTTTCCAGATCAATGACCAGCTTGTCCAAGTTGGTACGCTGTTCAACACGGGCGTTTTCGACCACATAGGCGATACGACGCACCGGGCTGAACGAAGCGTCCAACTGCAGACGGCCAATGCTACGGCTTTCGTCTTCGTCGGTCTGACGGGAGTCGGCCGGCTCGTAACCGCGACCACGAGCTACAGTGAGCTTCATGTTCAGGGCGCCATTCGACGCCAGGTTCGCGATTACGTGATCGGGGTTGACGATCTCGACATCGTGATCCAGCTGAATATCGGCAGCGGTAACCACCCCCGAACCCTTTTTCGACAAGGTCAGCGTAACTTCGTCACGACCGTGCAGCTTGATAGCCAGGCCTTTCAGGTTCAACAGGATTTCAATGACATCTTCCTGTACACCTTCGATCGCGGAGTACTCATGGAGTACGCCATCGATCTCGGCCTCGACTACTGCACAGCCAGGCATGGAGGACAACAGGATGCGGCGCAGCGCGTTGCCCAGGGTATGGCCGAAACCACGCTCGAGAGGCTCGAGCGTGATCTTGGCGCGGGTCGGACTGACTACCTGCACATCAATATGGCGGGGAGTCAGGAACTCATTTACCGAAATCTGCATGGATGCACCTATTTTCTAGCCCTTACTTGGAGTAGAGCTCGACAATCAGGTTTTCGTTGATGTCGGCAGACAGGTCGCCGCGAGCAGGAACGTTCTTGAAAACGCCCGACTTTTTAGCAGCATCTACGTCTACCCACTCAACTCGGCCACGCTGGGCGCACAGTTCAAGGGCTTGAACAATGCGCAGCTGGTTCGACGACTTCTCGCGAACCGCGACCACGTCACCCGGACGAACTTGGTAGGATGGAATGTTTACAGTCTTACCGTTGACGCTGATCGCTTTGTGCGAAACCAGCTGACGGGACTCGGAACGAGTCGAGCCGAAGCCCATACGGTAGACGACGTTATCCAGACGGCACTCGAGCAGTTGCAGCAGGTTCTCACCAGTTGCGCCTTTTTTCGAGGCAGCAGCTTGGTAGTAACCGCGGAACTGACGCTCCAGAACACCGTAGATACGACGGACTTTTTGTTTCTCGCGCAGCTGGGTACCGTAGTCGGACTGACGGCCACGGCGCTGGCCGTGGATACCTGGGGCTGCTTCGATGTTGCACTTCGATTCCAGAGCGCGAACGCCGCTCTTCAGGAACAGATCGGTGCCTTCACGACGAGACAGTTTGCATTTTGGACCAATGTAACGTGCCATTCTTCTGTCTCCTGATTACACGCGGCGCTTCTTCGGCGGACGGCACCCGTTATGCGGGATTGGCGTCACGTCGGTGATGCTGGCGATCTTGTAGCCACAGCTGTTCAAAGCACGAACGGCGGACTCACGACCTGGACCTGGACCCTTGACGTTAACGTCGAGGTTCTTCAGACCGTATTCCAGCGCAGCTTGACCAGCACGCTCAGCAGCGATCTGTGCTGCGAACGGGGTGGATTTGCGCGAACCACGGAAACCCGAACCACCGGAGGTCGCCCAGGACAAAGCATTGCCCTGACGGTCGGTGATGGTCACGATGGTGTTGTTGAAAGACGCATGGATGTGGGCGATGCCATCAACCACTGTCTTTTTGACTTTCTTACGAGGACGAGCAGCAGGTTTTGCCATGTCTATATTCCTGGGCGGTTACTTGCGGATCGGCTTACGCGGGCCCTTACGGGTGCGTGCGTTGGTCTTGGTGCGCTGACCGCGAACCGGCAGACCTTTACGATGACGCAGGCCGCGGTAGCAACCCAGGTCCATCAAGCGCTTGATCTTCATGTTGATGTCACGACGCAGGTCACCTTCGGTGGTGAACTTCGCGACTTCGCCACGCAGGGTTTCGATTTGCTCGTCGCTCAGATCCTTGATCTTTGCGGCTGGGTTTACACCAGCGTCTGCACAGATCTTCTGTGCAGTTGTGCGACCGACACCATAGATGTAGGTCAGCGAGATAACAGTATGCTTGTTATCTGGAATGTTGACGCCTGCAATACGGGCCATTCAGTGGGACTCCAATTGACAGCTACCTACGCCCCGGAAGCCAAGAAATAGGGCGCGAGATAATATCGCTGTAGAAACGAATAATCAACCCAGCAGCACACTAGCTGCTGGGTTTGAAGCGCAGATCACACTCAGCCTTGGCGCTGTTTGTGACGCGGTTCCGCGCTGCAGATCACTCGTACGACGCCTTCGCGACGGATGATCTTGCAGTTACGGCACAGCTTTTTCACCGATGCACGAACTTTCATTACCGACTCCTCGAACCTTAGGGGCGTATCAGCGCAGCAGACCGCTGCCACCGTAGCCTTTCAGGTTGGCTTTCTTCATCAGGGATTCGTACTGGTGCGAAACGAGGTGCGATTGTACTTGGGACATGAAGTCCATCACAACCACTACCACAATCAGCAACGAGGTCCCGCCAAGGTAGAACGGCACATTTGCTGCTACCACCAGGAACTGGGGCAGAAGGCAGACGGCCATCATGTAAAGAGCACCGAACATGGTCAAACGGGTCAGAACGCCATCAATGTAGCGCGCCGACTGCTCACCAGGACGGATACCCGGAATAAAGGCACCGGACTTCTTCAGGTTTTCCGCTACGTCTTTCGGATTGAACATCAACGCTGTGTAGAAGAAGCAGAAGAAAATGATCCCTGCACTAAACAGCAGAATGTTCAACGGCTGACCAGGAGCGATCGACTGCGAGATGTCCTGCAGCCAGCCCATACCTTCGGACTGACCGAACCAGGCACCCAGCGAAGCCGGGAACAGCAGAATGCTGCTCGCGAAAATGGCCGGGATAACCCCCGCCATGTTCACCTTCAGCGGCAAGTGGCTGGTCTGCGCAGCGAAGACCTTGCGGCCTTGCTGACGCTTGGCGTAGTGAACGGCGATACGACGCTGACCACGCTCAATGAACACCACGAAACCGATAATCGCTACTGCCAGCAAACCGATAGCGACCAGGGCGAAAATGTTGATATCGCCTGTGCGCGCAGACTCGAAAGACTGCCCGATTGCTCTCGGAAGACCGGCAACGATACCTGCGAAGATCAACATCGAGATACCGTTGCCCACACCGCGCTCGGTGATCTGCTCGCCCAGCCACATCATGAACATCGCGCCTGCCACGAAGGTGGAGACGGCGACGACATGGAAGCCCAGGCCTACAGAAAACGCCACGCCCTGGTTGGCCAGGCCAATGGACATGCCAATGGCTTGTACCAGTGCCAGGATAACGGTGCCGTAGCGGGTGTACTGGCTGATCTTGCGACGGCCAGCTTCACCTTCCTTCTTCAACTGCTCCAGTTGCGGGCTGACCGCCGTCATCAGCTGCATGATGATCGATGCCGAGATGTACGGCATGATCCCCAGTGCAAAGATGCTCATGCGCTCGAGCGCGCCACCGGAAAACATGTTGAACAAGCTAAGAATGGTCCCCTCATTCTGCCGAAACAGATCCGCCAGACGGTCCGGATTGATGCCTGGAACCGGGATATGCGCACCTATCCGATAGACGATGATCGCCATGAACAGAAAGCGCAGACGAGCCCAGAGTTCCGACATCCCGCCCTTACCGAGCGAAGAGAGAGCACCTTGCTTAGCCATTTATTCCTCGAACTTGCCGCCAGCTGCTTCGATAGCCGCACGCGCACCCTTGGTGGCTGCGATACCCTTGATGGTGACTGCGCGAGTGACTTCGCCAGACAGCATGATTTTCACACGCTGTACGTTCTGGTTGATCACGTTGGCATCCTTCAAGGATTGCACGGAGATCACGTCGCCTTCCACCTTGGCCAGCTCGGACAGACGCACTTCAGCGCGGTCCATGGCTTTCAGGGAAACGAAGCCGAATTTCGGCAGACGACGGTGCAGCGGCTGTTGACCGCCTTCGAAGCCCGGAGCGATCGAACCACCCGAACGGGAGGTCTGACCTTTGTGGCCACGGCCGCCGGTCTTACCCAGACCGCTACCGATACCACGACCCGGACGATGCTTTTCGCGACGGGAACCCGGCGCTGGACTCAGATCATTGAGTTTCATCGATTAACCCTCGACGCGCAGCATGTAGTAAGCCTTGTTGATCATCCCGCGGTTCTCGGGAGTATCCTGGACTTCTACAGTGTGACCGATGCGACGCAGACCCAGACCCTTAACGCACAGTTTGTGGTTAGGAATACGGCCCGAGACGCTCTTGATCAGCGTTACTTTTACGGTTGCCATGATCAGAAGATCTCCTCAACGCTCTTGCCGCGCTTGGCAGCAATGGACTCAGGAGATTGCATGGCTTTCAGACCCTTGAAGGTGGCGTAAACCACGTTCACTGGGTTGGTCGAACCGTAGCACTTGGCCAGGACGTTCTGAACACCAGCAACTTCCAGGACAGCACGCATAGCGCCGCCGGCGATGATACCGGTACCTTCCGAAGCAGGCTGCATGTAAACCTTCGAGGCGCCGTGGGCAGCCTTGGTGGCGTACTGCAGGGTGGTGCCCTTCAGGTCAACCTGGATCATGTTGCGACGAGCAGCTTCCATGGCTTTCTGGATCGCAGCAGGTACTTCGCGCGATTTGCCACGGCCGAAGCCAACGCGACCCTTGCCATCACCAACCACGGTCAGCGCGGTGAAGGTGAAGATACGGCCGCCTTTAACGGTTTTAGCTACGCGGTTAACTTGAACCAGCTTCTCGATGTAGCCTTCGTCGCGCTTTTGATCGTTATTTGCCATAACTTAGAACTCCAGCCCGCCTTCACGAGCAGCATCAGCCAGCGCTTTGACGCGGCCATGGTACTTGAAGCCGGAACGGTCAAAGGCAACTTGAGATACACCGGCGGCTTTCGCGCGCTCAGCTACCAGCTTGCCAACCTTAGTGGCCGCGTCGATGTTGCCAGTGGCGCCATCACGCAGGTCTTTGTCCAAGGTCGAGGCGCTTGCCAGAACCTTGCTGCCGTCGGCCGAAATGACCTGGGCATAGATGTGCTGCGAGGAGCGGAACACGCACAGGCGCACGACTTCGAGTTCGTGCATCTTGAGACGTGCTTTGCGAGCGCGACGCAGTCGAGTAACTTTTTTGTCGGTCATTTGCTAGGCCCTACTTCTTCTTGGCTTCTTTACGACGGACTACTTCGTCCGCGTAACGCACACCCTTGCCTTTGTACGGCTCTGGTGGACGGAAGTCGCGGATTTCAGCGGCCACCTGACCTACCAGCTGCTTGTCGATACCCTTGATCAGGATGTCGGTCTGGCTAGGAGTTTCAGCGGTGATACCGGCTGGCAGTTCGTAGTCCACTGGATGCGAGAAGCCCAGAGCCAGGTTCAGGACGGTGCCTTTAGCCTGTGCCTTGTAACCAACACCGACCAGCTGGAGCTTGCGCTCGAAGCCTTGGCTTACGCCTTGGACCATGTTGTTGACCAGAGCACGGGTAGTACCGGCCATGGCGCGAGCTTGCTGATCACCGTTGCGAGCGACGAAACGCAGTTCGCCGGACTCTTCGGTAACTTCAACAGACGAGTGAACGTTCAGTTCGAGAGCGCCTTTGGCACCCTTCACCGAAAGCTGCTGGCCGGCGAATTTTACTTCGACGCCTGCTGGCAGCTTAACGGGGTTCTTAGCGACGCGAGACATGCCTATCTCCCCTTAGAACACTGTGCACAGAACTTCGCCGCCGACACCGGCAGCGCGCGCAGCGCGGTCAGTCATCACACCTTTGTTGGTGGAGACGATAGACACGCCCAGGCCGCCACGAACTTTCGGCAGATCTGTGACGGACTTGTACTGGCGCAGGCCAGGACGGCTGGAACGCTTCAGTTCCTCGATGACCGGACGGCCTTCGAAGTACTTGAGTTCGATCGACAGGGACGGCTTGGCCTCACCAGTAACCTGGTAGCCAGCGATGTAACCTTCGTCTTTCAGAACTTTGGCAACCGCGACCTTCAGGGTAGAGGAAGGCATGCTTACGACGGACTTTTCAGCCATCTGGGCATTACGGATGCGAGTTAGCATGTCCGCTAACGGGTCCTGCATACTCATGGGCTAGATGCTCCTGATACAAGAATTATTAGCCTTGCGGCTATCACAACCACCCGAGCGGGCAGGGTAAAAAACCCAGGCTCGGGTGAGCCGGTCATTCTAGACACAAGGTAGAAACGAAACAAGCCCCATATAGGGGCTTGTTTCTTGGTGAGGTCACCGACGGTCGGAAGATTGCTCCCCTTCCGTCGGGATCACACCGACAGCGATTACCAGGAGGCCTTGACCAGACCTGGTACGTCGCCGCGCATTGCAGCTTGACGCAGCATGTTACGGCCCAGGCCGAACTTACGGTATACACCGTGAGGACGACCGGTCAGGCGGCAACGGTTGCGCAGGCGCGCAGCGCTAGCGTCACGCGGTTGCTTCTGCAGAGCGACTACGGCAGCGAAACGCTCTTCTGGAGAGGCGTTCACGTTGACGATGGTCGCTTTCAGCTCAGCGCGCTTTTTAGCGAACTTGGCTACCGTGAGCTGACGCTTCAGCTCGCGGTTTTTCATGCTCTTCTTGGCCATTTTCCTACTCCAATCAGTTGCGGAACGGGAACTTGAAAGCACGCAGCAGAGCGCGGCCTTCGTCGTCCGAACGAGCAGTGGTGGTCAGGGTGATGTCCAAACCGCGCAGAGCATCGATCTTGTCGTAATCGATTTCCGGGAAGATGATCTGCTCTTTCACGCCCATGCTGTAGTTGCCACGGCCATCGAAGGACTTGGCATTCAGGCCGCGGAAGTCGCGAACCCGAGGCAGGGAGATCGCCAGCAGGCGGTCCAGGAATTCGTACATCTTGTCGCTACGCAGGGTCACCTTGACGCCGATCGGCCATCCTTCACGGACTTTGAAGCCCGCGATGGATTTACGAGCGAAAGTCACGACCGGCTTTTGACCGGTGATCTTTTCCAGGTCGGCTACAGCGTGCTCGATGACTTTTTTGTCACCGATGGCTTCGCCCAGACCCATGTTCAGGGTGATCTTGGTTACGCGTGGAACTTCCATCACGTTCGACAGCTTAAGTTCTTCCTTAAGCTTGGGAGCGATTTCGTTCCGGTAAATCTCTTTCAGTCGTGCCATGGTCTTCTACCTAGCAGTGTTCAAGCATCAACCGCTTTTTGGGTCGACTTGAAGACACGAATTTTCTTACCGTCTTCTACTTTGAAACCAACGCGGTCAGCCTTGTTGGTTTCGCCGTTGAAGATGGCAACGTTGGAAGCGTGCAGAGGCGCTTCTTTTTCGACGATACCGCCCTGAACGCCCGCCATCGGGTTAGGCTTGGTATGACGCTTAACCAGGTTCACACCACCGATGACCAGACGGTCATCAGCGAGAACCTTCAGCACCTTACCGCGCTTACCTTTGTCTTTGCCGGCGATCACGATGATCTCGTCGTCACGACGAATCTTTTGCATGTCGGATCTCCTTACAGCACTTCAGGGGCGAGCGAGACGATCTTCATGAACTTCTCAGTACGAAGTTCACGGGTCACTGGCCCGAAGATGCGAGTGCCGATCGGCTCTTGCTTGGTGTTCAGCAGAACAGCAGCGTTGCCGTCGAAACGAATGATGGAACCGTCAGCGCGACGTACACCGTGACGGGTACGGACGACAACAGCGGTCATCACCTGGCCTTTTTTGACCTTACCGCGCGGAATTGCTTCCTTGACGGTTACTTTGATGATGTCACCGATGCCGGCGTAACGGCGGTGCGAACCGCCGAGTACCTTGATGCACATGACGCGACGAGCGCCGCTGTTATCGGCCACATCGAGCATGGATTGAGTCTGAATCATAAAATTTCTCCGACCCCTAGCCCTTAGACTTCAACAGCGCGTTCGAGGACTTCAACCAGTGCCCAGGACTTGGTCTTGGCCAGCGGACGGGTTTCACGGATGGAAACCTTGTCGCCGATTTTGCACTGGTTGGATTCGTCGTGCGCGTGCAGCTTAGTCGAACGCTTAACGTATTTACCGTAGATCGGGTGCTTTACGCGACGCTCGATCAGAACGGTGATGGTCTTGTCCATTTTGTCGCTGACGACACGGCCAGTCAGCGTACGGACGGTTTTTTCAGCTTCAGCCATGATCACTTACCTGCCTGCTGGTTGAGCACAGTTTTCACGCGAGCGATGTCGCGTTTAACTTGCGAGAGCAGGTGCGACTGACCCAACTGGCCAGTTGCTTTCTGCATACGCAGATTGAACTGGTCGCGCAGCAAGCCGAGCAATTGCTCATTCAGTTGCTGTGCAGATTTTTCACGAAGTTCATTCGCTTTCATCACATCACCGTCCGCTTAACAAAGGAGGTGGCGAGAGGCAGCTTTGCAGCAGCCAGGGCGAAAGCTTCGCGCGCCAGCTCTTCAGAAACACCCTCGATCTCGTACAGGACTTTGCCTGGCTGGATCTGGGCAACCCAGTATTCCACGGAGCCCTTACCTTTACCCATACGAACCTCGAGAGGCTTCTTGGAGATCGGCTTGTCCGGGAACACACGGATCCAGATCTTACCGCCACGCTTAACGTGACGGGTCAGCGCACGACGTGCGGACTCGATCTGGCGAGCGGTGAGGCGACCGCGAGCAACAGCTTTCAGGGCGAATTCGCCGAAGCTGACTTTGCTACCGCGCAGTGCCAGACCACGGTTGTGGCCAGTCATCTGCTTGCGGAATTTTGTACGCTTTGGTTGCAACATTTGGCGTACCCCTTACTTAGCAGCTTTTTTACGAGGCGCTGGTGCTTGTGGTTTCAGTTCTTCTTGGCGACCACCAATAACTTCGCCTTTGAAGATCCAAACCTTCACACCGATCACACCGTAAGTGGTGTGAGCTTCGTAGGTGTTGTAGTCGATATCGGCACGCAGGGTGTGCAGGGGCACACGACCTTCGCGATACCACTCGGTACGAGCAATCTCAGCACCGCCGAGACGACCGCTCACCTGGATCTTGATGCCCTTGGCACCAATACGCATGGCGTTCTGTACGGCGCGCTTCATGGCGCGACGGAACATTACGCGGCGTTCCAGCTGCTGAGCTACGCTCTGCGCAACCAGCATAGCGTCGAGTTCCGGCTTGCGGATCTCTTCGATGTTGATGTGCACAGGCACACCCATCTGCTTGGTCAGGTCCTGACGCAGCTTCTCGACATCTTCACCTTTCTTCCCGATAACGATACCTGGACGAGCGGTGTGGATGGTGATGCGTGCAGTTTGAGCCGGACGATGAATATCGATACGGCTTACGGACGCGCTTTTTAGTTTGTCTTGGAGGTACTCACGCGTTTTCAGATCCTTCAACAGGTAATCTGCGTAAGTAGCACCGTCTGCGTACCAGACGGAGGTGTGCTCCTTGACGATTCCCAGGCGAATGCCAGTGGGATGTACTTTCTGACCCATCTGATCGACTCCGTTACTTGTCCGCAACCTTGACAGTGATATGGCAAGACCGCTTGACGATGCGATCAGCACGGCCTTTGGCACGTGGCATGATGCGCTTCAGCGAACGCCCTTCGTTGACGAAGACGGTGGAGACCTTCAGGTCATCAACGTCTGCGCCTTCGTTGTGTTCGGCGTTGGCAACGGCCGACTCGAGGACTTTCTTCATGATTTCAGCGGCTTTTTTGCTGCTGAAGGCCAACAGGTTGAGCGCTTCGCCCACCTTCTTCCCGCGGATCTGGTCGGCGACCAAGCGGGCTTTCTGGGCGGAGATGCGAGCGCCCGACAACTTAGCGGCTACTTCCATTTCCTTACCCCTTAACGCTTGGCTTTCTTGTCAGCCACGTGCCCGCGATAGGTGCGGGTACCGGCGAACTCGCCCAGTTTGTGGCCGACCATGTCTTCGTTCACGAGAACTGGGACATGCTGGCGACCGTTGTGAACCGCGATGGTCAGACCGACCATTTGTGGCAGGATCATCGAGCGACGCGACCAGGTTTTAACTGGTTTGCGATCGTTCTTCTCCACCGCCACTTCGACCTTCTTCAACAGGTGAAGATCGATAAAAGGACCTTTTTTCAGAGAACGTGGCACTGTCGTATCCCTCTAGTTACTTGCGACGACGGACGATCATGTTGTCGGTACGCTTATTACCGCGGGTTTTAGCACCCTTGGTTGGGAAGCCCCATGGCGATACCGGATGACGACCACCGGAGGTACGACCTTCACCACCACCATGTGGGTGGTCAACCGGGTTCATGGCAACACCACGAACGGTTGGGCGAACGCCGCGCCAGCGTTTGGCACCAGCTTTACCCAGCGAGCGCAGGCTGTGCTCGGAGTTCGAGACTTCGCCCAGGGTCGCACGGCACTCAGCCAGTACTTTACGCATCTCACCGGAGCGCAGACGCAGGGTCACGTAAACGCCGTCACGAGCGATCAGCTGAGCCGAAGCACCAGCGGAACGAGCGATCTGAGCACCTTTACCCGGCTTCAGTTCGACGCCGTGAATGGTGCTACCTACTGGGATGTTGCGCAGCTGCAGGGAGTTACCGGCCTTGATTGGGGCCAGGGCACCTGCGATCAGCTGGTCGCCAGCGCTCACGCCTTTAGGGGCGATGATGTAACGACGCTCACCGTCTGCGTAGCACAGCAGGGCGATGTGAGCAGTACGGTTTGGATCGTATTCGATACGCTCGACAGTGGCTGGAATGCCATCTTTGTCGTTGCGACGGAAGTCGACCAGACGGTAATGCTGCTTATGACCACCACCAACGTGACGAGTGGTAATACGGCCATTGTTGTTACGACCACCAGACTTCGATTTCTTCTCGAGCAGCGGTGCGTGAGGAGCGCCTTTGTGCAGCTCCTTGTTGACCACCTTGACCACGAAACGGCGGCCAGGGGAAGTCGGTTTGCATTTAACGATTGCCATGATGCACCCCTTCCTTACTCAGCACTGCTGCTGAAATCGAGATCTTGGCCTGGCTGAAGGGAGACGATCGCCTTCTTCCAGTCATTACGCTTGCCCAGACCACGTGCGGTACGCTTGGTTTTACCCAGAACGTTAACAGTCGACACGTTTTCAACTTTTACGTTGAACAGGCCTTCGACAGCTTTCTTGATTTCCAGCTTGGTTGCATCGGTAGCAACCTTGAATACGAACTGGCCTTTTTTCTCAGCCAGAACGGTAGCCTTCTCGGAAACGTGCGGGCCAAGGAGGACTTTGAATACGCGTTCCTGGTTCATCCCAGCAGCTCCTCGAATTTCTTCACGGCCGAGACAGTGATCAACACTTTCTCGTATGCGATCAGACTGACCGGGTCGGAACCTTGAACGTCACGTACATCGACGTGCGGCAGGTTACGAGCAGCCAGGTACAGGTTCTGATCAACAGCGTCGGAAACGATCAGAACGTCGTTCAGACCCATGCCGTTCAGCTTGTTCAGCAGATCTTTGGTTTTCGGCGCTTCAACAGCGAAGTCCTGAACCACGACCAGACGGTCGCTACGCACCAGCTCAGCGAGGATGGAGCGCAGTGCTGCGCGGTACATCTTCTTGTTGAGCTTCTGCGAGTGATCTTGAGGGCGAGCTGCGAAGGTAACACCACCGCCACGCCAGATCGGACCACGAGTGGTACCAGCACGAGCACGGCCAGTACCCTTCTGACGCCATGGGCGCTTACCGCCACCAGCCACGTCGGAACGGGTCTTCTGCTGCTTGGTACCCTGACGGCCGCCGGCCATGTAGGCCACGACTGCTTGGTGAACCAGCGTCTCGTTGAATTCGCCACCGAAGGTCAGTTCGGAAACTTCGATCGCCTGAGCGTCATTTACGTTAAGTTGCATGTCAGTTTCCCCTTAACCGCGAGCCTTGACAGCTGGACGTACAACCACGTCGCCGCCAGTAGCGCCAGGAACGGCACCCTTGACCAGCAGCAGGTTGCGTTCAGCGTCTACGCGAACTACTTCCAGGGACTGAACAGTCACGCGCTCGGCGCCCATGTGACCGGACATTTTCTTGCCCTTGAACACACGACCAGGAGTCTGGCACTGGCCGATGGAACCTGGGACACGGTGCGACACGGAGTTACCGTGGGTGTTGTCCTGGCCACGGAAGTTCCAGCGCTTGATGGTACCGGCGAAGCCTTTACCTTTGGACTGACCGGTTACGTCTACCAGCTGGCCTGCAGTGAAGAGTTCAGCTTTGATCAGATCGCCAGCCTGGAAATCGCCTTCTTCAAGACGGAACTCCCAAACACCGCGACCAGCGGCAACGTTAGCCTTGGCGAAGTGGCCTGCCTGAGCGGCAGTCACACGCGAAGCACGACGCTCGCCGACAGTGACTTGCACTGCACGGTAGCCATCGGTTTCTTCAGTTTTGAACTGGGTGACGCGATTCGGCTCGATCTCAATGACCGTGACCGGAATGGAGACACCTTCTTCGGTGAAAATGCGGGTCATACCGCATTTGCGACCGATTACACCAATAGTCATGTTGTAAACCTCATGAGTGTACGGGGCTTTCACCCGCTATGGCCGCCCATTTCAGAGCGTTACACGACTAGACCGAAGTCTTAGCCGAGGCTGATCTGTACTTCCACACCTGCCGCCAGATCAAGCTTCATCAGCGCGTCAACGGTTTTATCCGTTGGCTGGACGATGTCCAGAACACGCTTATGAGTACGAATCTCGTACTGGTCACGCGCGTCTTTGTTGACGTGCGGGGAGACCAGAACGGTGAAACGCTCTTTGCGGGTAGGCAGTGGAATTGGACCACGCACTTGTGCACCAGTACGTTTCGCGGTTTCCACGATTTCCTGGGTGGATTGGTCGATCAGGCGATGGTCGAAAGCCTTCAACCTGATACGGATTTGCTGATTTTGCATTGGATTTCAGACTCCAGGCTGTTCCCAACGGACGCACTACGCCCGCTAAAAGGAGGCGTGATTCTATAGACGCCCCAATTTAGTGTCAACCCAATAAAAAAAACCCCCGCTGAGCGGGGGTTTTTTCAATCGGTCGAGTGATTACTCGATGATTTTGGCTACGACGCCGGCGCCGACGGTACGACCG
>NZ_AKJC01000018.1 GCF_000282535.1 Pseudomonas sp. GM84
GCTTGCCGGCGATCGGGCCAGTGGATCAGCGCTTGGCCTGGCGCTGACGCACGGCCTCGAACAGGCAGACGCCCGTAGCCACCGAAACGTTCAGGCTGCTGACGCTACCGCCCATCGGCAATTTCACCAGGAAATCGCAGTGCTCACGGGTCAGCCGGCGCATGCCCTTGCCTTCCGCACCCATGATCATCACCAGCGGCCCGGTCAGGTCCTGCTGATAGATCTCCTGCTCCGCCTCGCCAGCGGTGCCGACCACCCACAGGCCACGCTGCTGCAGTTTCTCCAGCGTGCGCGCCAGGTTGGTCACGGCCACCAGCGGAATCACTTCCGCAGCCCCACAGGCCACCTTGCGCACGACTGGCGTCAGGGTCGCCGACTTGTCCTTGGGCACCACCACCGCCGTGGCACCGGCAGCATCGGCGGTGCGCAGGCAGGCGCCGAGGTTGTGCGGGTCGGTGACGCCGTCCAGCACCAGGATCAGCGGCGGCGTTTCGGTGCGTTCGAGCAATTCCTCGAGCATCAATTCGCCCCACACCTGGCTCGGGCTCACTTCGGCAACCACGCCCTGGTGCACACCTTCGACCCAGGCGTCCAGTTCACGACGCTCGGCCTGGCCGACCGCCACACGGTTTTCCGCGGCCAGTGCCAGCAACGCCTGGATGCGTGGCTCGCTGCGCCCCTCCGACAGCCAGATCTGCTTGACCCGCTTCGGATGGTGCTGCAACAACGCCTGCACGGCGTGCACGCCGTAGATCTTTTCCAGCTGACTCATGACTTGCTCTTGCTCTTGCGTGGCGCGCCGGACTTCGGCGGGCCTTTACGGTGCTTGGTCGGCTTGCCGGCAGGTTTGCCGCCCTTGTCCGACTTGCTGCTGGCATGGCCGCCGGTGCGCGCGTCGCTCATCAGCGCCTTCTTCATTTCGCGGCTCTTGCGCACTTCGGCATTGCGCTGCACAGCGTCCTTGGGGAAGTACGCTTCAGCGGTTTCGCTCTTGCGGCTTCGCGGCTTCGGCGTGGCCTTGGCTTCCACCACCGGCTGCTGCTGCTCGGGCTTGTCGCCGGCTGGCGCTGCGCCACGGCCCTTGCGGCCAATCGGGGCACTGAGCTGCTGCTCGGACACTTCGAAGTCGATCTTGCGCTCGTCGAGGTCGACGCGCATGACCTTGACCTCGATCGTGTCGCCCAGGCGGAAGCTGCGCCCGGTGCGCTCGCCGGACAGGCGGTGATGCACCGGGTCGAAGTGGTAGTAGTCGCCCGGCAGCGCACTGACGTGCACCAGGCCTTCCACATAGATATCGGTCAGTTCGACGAACAGGCCGAAACCGGTCACCGCAGTGATCACACCCGGGAAGGTCTCGCCCACGCGATCCTTCATGTACTCGCACTTGAGCCAGTTGACCACGTCACGGGTGGCTTCGTCGGCGCGGCGCTCGGTCATCGAGCACTGCTCGCCCAGCTGCTCGAGGGTGTTCTCGTCGTAGGGGTAGATACGCGCCTTGGGAATGCTCATGGCACCAGCACGCTTGACGTGCGGGGTATCGACCTTGGAACGGATGATGCTGCGGATGGCACGGTGCACCAGCAGGTCCGGGTAACGACGGATCGGCGAGGTGAAGTGGGTGTAGGCCTCGTAGTTCAGGCCGAAGTGACCGTTGTTGTCGGTGCTGTACACCGCCTGGCTCAACGAGCGCAGCATCACGGTCTGGATCAGGTGGAAATCCGGGCGCCCGGCGATGCTCGCCAGCAGGGCCTGGTAATCCTTGGGCGACGGGTCCTTGCCCTTGTGCAGGCTCAGGCCCAGCTCGCCGAGGAAGGCACGCAGTTTTTCCAGGCGCTCCGGCGGCGGGCCGTCGTGCACGCGGTACAGCGCCGGCACACCGTGCTTCTGCAGGAATTCGGCGGTGGCGACGTTGGCCGCCAGCATGCATTCCTCGATCAGCTTGTGGGCGTCGTTGCGCACGGTCGGGCGGATTTCCGCGATCTTGCGCTCGGCGCCGAAGATGATGCGGGTTTCCTGGGTCTCGAAGTCGATGGCGCCACGGGTGTGACGGGCATCCACCAGCACCTTGTACAGGTTGTACAGGCTCTTCAGGTCCGGCAGGACTTCCTTGTACTCCTCGCGCAGCGCCTTGCCCTCACGGGTACGGGAATGCTCGAGCATGCTGCTGACCTTGTTGTAGGTCAGGCGCGCATGGGAGTGGATCACCCCTTCATAGAACTGGTAGTCGACCATCTGCCCGGTTTTGTTGATGGTCATTTCGCAGACCATGGCCAGGCGATCGACGTGCGGGTTCAGCGAGCACAGGCCGTTGGACAGCTCCTCGGGGAGCATCGGCACCACGCGCTCGGGGAAGTACACCGAGTTGCCACGCTGCTGGGCTTCGACATCCAGGGCAGAGCCCAGGCGCACGTAGCTGGAGACGTCGGCGATGGCCACGTACAAGCGCCAGCCGCCGGAGAACATGCGCAGCTTGCCCAGCGGTTCGCAATAGACAGCATCGTCGAAGTCGCGGGCGTCTTCGCCGTCGATGGTGACGAACGGCAGGTGGCGCAGGTCGATGCGCTTTTCCTTGTCCTTCTCTTCGACTTCGGAGCGGAACTTGCGCGCTTCCTTGATCACGTCCTGGGGCCAGACGTGCGGGATATCGTAGCTGCGCAGGGCAACGTCGATTTCCATGCCCGGCGCCATGTAGTTGCCGATGACCTCGACCACGTCGCCTTGCGGCTGGAAGCGTGGGGTCGGCCAATGGGTGATCTTGATCTCGACGAACTGGCCGATCTTGGCGCCGCCGTTACGCCCGGCGGTCACCAGCACTTCCTGCTGGATCTTCGGGTTGTCCGGGGTCACATAGCCGATACCACCTTCTTCGAAGTAACGGCCGACCACGCTCTCGTGAGCACGGGAGATGACTTCGACCAGCACACCTTCGCGGCGGCCACGGCGGTCGACACCGGAAACTCGGGCCAGGCCGCGGTCGCCATCGAACACCAGGCGCATTTGCGACGGGCTGAGGAACAGGTCGTCGCTGCCATCGTCAGGAATAAGGAAACCAAAGCCATCGCGGTGGCCGGAGACTCGACCGCAGATCAGGTCCAGCTTGTCTACCGGGGCATAGGTGCCGCGCCGGGTATAGATAAGCTGGCCGTCGCGCTCCATGGCCCGCAGGCGGCGGCGCAGGGCTTCGATCTGGTCTTCTTCGTGAAGACCGAACTCGGCCGCCAGTTCCTCGCGCGCGGCCGGTTCGCCACGGTCGGCAAGGCGCTGCAAGATCAGCTCACGGCTGGGAATGGGGTTGTCGTATTTTTCCGCTTCACGAGCGGCCTCGGGATCGAGGGATTGCCAATCGGCCATCAGAAGGGGTTCACCTTGGGGTATATAGATAGGAATTCTGGCATAGGCGTATTGAAACCGGAAATGTCAGCCTTGGACAGCCCTAACGGCATGTCCAGCGAGCGGCGATAGGCCTGTGGAATCAACAAGTTGAGTTTTTTGAAATTTTTTTCGATTGGGGGGTTTACAGCCATTGGGAGCGTCCGTATAGTGCGCACCACAACGACGGACAGCCCGAAGTTGTAGTAGAGATGAACGACGCTGTAAAGCATCTTGTAATCTCGAATGTGTGCCCAGGTGGCGGAATTGGTAGACGCGCTGGTTTCAGGTATCAGTGACCGCAAGGTCGTGGAAGTTCGAGTCTTCTCCTGGGCACCAAGTATTTTCAAGTAACAGATGACCAAGGATCTGTTACTACTGTGTGAAGCGAACGATAGTCGCCTTCACCAGATGTTGCAAAGCTTTGCCCAGGTGGCGGAATTGGTAGACGCGCTGGTTTCAGGTATCAGTGACCGCAAGGTCGTGGAAGTTCGAGTCTTCTCCTGGGCACCATACAAAAACCCACTAGCTTGCTAGTGGGTTTTTTCTTGCCTGCGATTTATACCCCCCCTCCCCCCTCATGAGCATGCGCAGCGCCTGCCCCACCGTTGCACCATGGTCGCCCCATGAATTTGTCGTCATCCGGTCACTTGAGAAACGATTTCGTTTACCATTGTTTCCAAATATGTAGCCGTACGCGAGGAAGTACCCGCATGACGATCCGCCCGCAACCGCTGATGCGCACCTTGGCCGCCGCAGTTCTGAGCCTGGTGATCGGCGCTCCGGCCGCCATGGCAGACGATCCGGTCACCCTGACCATGTACAACGGTCAGCACAAGGAAATCGGCGAAGCCATCGCCAAGGCCTACGAGGCCAAGACCGGCGTCCATATCAATATCCGCAAGGGCAGCAGCAACCAGCTGGCCAGCCAGATCATCGAGGAAGGCGACCGCTCGCCGGCCGACATCATCTATACCGAAGAATCCCCACCCCTGAACAACCTGGGTGAGCTGGGCCTGCTGGCGAAAATCGACGACGCCACGCTGAACATGCTGCCCAAGGAATACGTTGCCGCCAACGGCACCTGGATGGGCGTTACCGCGCGCACCCGGGTGGTGGTGTTCAACCCGAAGAAGATCGACGAGAAAGACCTGCCGACCACGGTAATGGATTTCGCCGACCCCGAATGGGAAGGCCGCGTCGGCTACGTGCCTACCAGCGGTGCCTTCCAGGAACAGGCCGTGGCCATCCTGAAGATGCACGGGCGTGAAGCCACCGAAGAATGGCTGACCGGCCTGAAAGCCTTCGGCAAGACCTACACCAACAACATGGTCGCGCTCAAGGCCGTGGAAAAAGGCGAAGTCGCCGCCGTGCTGGTCAACAACTACTACTGGTATGCCCTGGAGCGCGAGCGCGGCAAGCTCGATACCAAGCTGTACTACCTGGCCGATGGCGATGCCGGCAACCTGGTCACCATTTCTGGCGCCGGCGCGGTCAAGGCCAGCAAGCATCCGAAGGAAGCCCAGGCCCTGCTCAACTGGATGGCCAGTGAAGAAGGCCAGCGTGTGATCACCCAGACCACCGCCGAGTACCCGCTGCACAAGGGCATGGTCTCCGACCGCGGCCTGAAGCCATTCGAAGAGCTGCGCCCGCCAAAGATTTCGCCAGCCGACCTGGGCAATGCCGAGGAAGCGCTGGAGCTTGAACGCGAGGTCGGCCTGCTCTGATGACCGCCGTCCTGTCCCAGCCGGCGCCAGTACGTTTCGTACCGCGCCGCAAGCGCCCATCCATCTGGGTGGTACTGCCCGTGCTGTTCCTGGTGGCGATGAGCTTGCTGCCGCTGCTGTACGTCGCCATGAAAGCCTGGGAAGCCGGCTGGCGAGAAGCCTTGCACCTGCTCTGGCGACCGTTCGTCTGGGGCTTGATGCGCAACACCCTGCTGCTGATGGTCGGGGTGACGCTGGTGTGCATGGTAGTCGGCCTGGCCCTGGCCTGGCTGCTTGAACGCAGCAACCTGCCCGGCCGCCGGCTGTGGGGTGTGGTGCTCTGCCTGCCATTCGCCGTACCGTCGTTCGTCAGCAGCTTCACCTGGGTGTCGCTGAGCTCGGACTTCGAAGGCCTGGGCGGGGCGATCATGGTCATGGCGCTGTCCAAGTACCCACTGGTGTTCCTGCCGGTGGCGGCGACCCTGCGCAACCTCGACACCTCGCTCGAAGAGTCGGCGCGCACACTGGGCTGCAGCCGCTGGGGCGTGTTCACCAAGGTCACCTTGCCGCTGCTGTGGCCGTCGATGCTCGGCGGCGCGCTGCTGATCGCCCTGCACATGCTGGTCGAGTTCGGCGCGCTGTCGATTCTCGGCCTGCAAACCTTCACCACCGCGATCTACCAGCAGTTCGAGCTGGAGTTCAGCAATGCCAATGCTGCCATGTTGTCGGCGGTGCTTTTGGCACTTTGCCTGATGATGCTGTGGTTGGAGCTGAAGGTACGCGGCAAGGCACGCCATGTGCGCATCGGCCAGGGCGTTGCACGTCGTGCGCAGCCGGTACGCCTGCGTGGCTGGATGCCACTGGCGCAGCTGTTCTGTTTGGGGCTGGCGATACTGGGCAGCGGCATTCCGCTGGCCATGCTCGGTTACTGGCTGAGTGTTGGTTCGTCAGCAGCGTTCCCGGTGGCGGCGATCAGCAAGGCGCTGCTGACATCACTGTCGGTGTCGCTGGGTGGCGCGGGCTTCTGCGTCTTGCTGGCGCTGCCGGTCAGCTTCCTGGTGGTGCGCTACAAGGGCCGCCTGGCGATCTGGGCCGAGCGCCTGCCATACCTGCTGCACGCCCTGCCCGGCCTGGTGATCGCACTGACGCTGGTGGTGTTTGCCCTGCGCTATGTGCCGGTGCTGTACCAGACCACTGCGCTGTTGCTGCTGGCCTATGCGCTGCTGTTCCTGCCACTGGCGCAGGCTCCGGTACGCACCGCACTGAACAAGGCATCGCCGACACTGGAAGAAGCGGCCCGTACCTTGGGCGCCAGTAGCTTCGCAGCGTTCTGCCGGGTGACATTGCCGATCATCTTCCCTGCCCTTGCAGCTGCCTTTGCCCTGGTGTTTCTGGACGCCATGAAGGAGCTGACCGCCACCCTGCTGCTCAGCCCGACCGGCATGACCACCCTGGCCACCGAGGTCTGGGCGCATACTGCCAACGTCGAGTTCGCGGCGGCGGCGCCATATGCGGCGCTGTTGATTGTGGTATCGGGGTTGCCGGTATATCTGCTGACCACGCGCATGTATTTGAACAAGGCTTGAGGGGAGAGCCCAGGCTGGCAGACAGCCTGGGCTGCCGGCCACCCAACTACCTACCGATTACCATCTAAGTGGCATCCACTCTTATTGCCAGTCAAAAAGCATTGTGCAACCCCACCTATCGCCTCAGCCGTCCCCTGCGCTGCATTTACTTTGGGCTCACATAAGTCCATGCACGCCCGCTTCATCCCTGCGGGAAAACGCTTAACTTCATTTAAGTCGATAAGCCCTCTGCGGACATAAGGGCCGGGAGCCATCAGCCCGCCCCCTATAACACAGGTCCGCAAGACCTTCCCGATCAAACCCGCCCCGGAAAAAGTCGTTCTTAGATCCCCTATGTACTTGGAGTTAGCCAATAGCGCTTCGATTGCACAACGTCGCTTTAGGGTTGTTCCTCACTGGGCAGGATGCGCCGCCAGAGGCCCGATTGACCCTAGCCCCCCTATTGCCGCAACCGCAATCGTAGGCGGGGGCTCAAGGACAAATTAGGAAATTGCCTACAAATTTGGCGAAAAAAGCGACTTGATCGGGTAAATAAATGTTTCACAGCGAGATGCAGTCCGGGAATCGATTAACGAATGTTTGCCAACATCCGCCGCACTATCGGGCCATGCGCCAGGCCGACCGGCAGCATGTACAAGCGGCCAAAGGCATTGAAGCACTGCACCGATGTGGTCACGCTCAGGCGCTGCCTGCTCCCGCATTCTGCGGTCGACTCCATACAAACCATGACCGCCAGGTGGGTATCACGCGAGGTCAGGACCAGTTGCTGGTCGCTGATGGACTCCACGGTGAAGAAATCCAGGCGCTCGCCCACCTGGGGTACATGCTCGGGGCTGCGGGAAGTAAAGCCGTGAATATCGGCGACGTTGAACCGGCGGGAGATGAAGTCGCGCAGGCGAAAGGCGCCAGCTAGCCAGACGGGGATGTGAGAGGTCATCGCGCAATAGGCTTGCAGGGCGGTGAGCGGGGTTGTCAGCGGTACGCTGGCGCTGTGAAGGAAGTCCAGGTCGGCCGGGGCGGCGAGCAATTGGGCGGGCATGTACAAATCCTTTTGTCATGGGGCGCCCGACAGCTTAGCAAAGCGGCATTCTGTGCTGGGGCCGCTGGGCGGCCCATCGCCGGCAAGCCGGCTCCCACAGGGGGGGAAGCGCAAAACTGAAATCTGCGCCGTACCTGTGGGAGCCGACTTGCCGGCGATGGGGGGTACGCGGTCTCAGGCCCTGAACTGGCCCAGGCTGGCGCGCAACTGCGCGGCCAGGTCATCCAGGACCTTGCTGCTGGCGGTGGTCTGCATCACCACCTCGGCCGAGCGCTCGGCCTGGGCATGGATGTTCTCCACGCGACCACGCACGGCCTGAGCCCCCTGCGCCTGCTGTTCGGCCGCCCGGGTGGCCAGACCGATCGCCGCATGCACTTGCTCCACCGCCGCCTGCACCGACTGCTGACGGCGCTCGTTGTCGCGCAGTACCAGCAAGCCTTCGCTGGCTTTGAGGCCGGCTTGGCTGATGGTGGCCACCGCCTCCTTGGCACCCTTCTGCAGCGCAGAAATATGCGCCTGGATATCCCCTGTGGAGCTTTGTGTCTTGCTCGCCAGCGCGCGCACCTCGTCGGCCACCACGGCGAAACCACGCCCGGTTTCGCCGGCGCGCGCGGCTTCGATCGCAGCATTGAGGGCCAGCAGGTTGGTCTGCTCGGCGATACCGTGAATCACGGTCAACACCACTTCGATCTGCTCGCTCTGCTTGGCCAGCCGCTCGATGACTTGCGAGCCGGTTTCGACCTGGCCGGCGAGGTTCTCGATCAGGCCAGCCAGTTGCGTAGAGGTGCGGCTGTTTTCATCGGTGGCCTGGCGAATGTCCACTACCTGGCGCAGCGCCGCCTGCATGGCATGGCTTTCGGCCTGGGCTTCGTCGGCCATGCTGGACAGATCACGCAAGCTGGCAGCCACTTCATCGCGCTGCAAGGCCGCTGAAGCATCGGCGCCGGCGTTGCGCTGGGCCATGGCACCGATTTCGACGCCGGTACGCTGCGCCACCTCACCCGCCTCGCGAACGATCGGCTGAAGCTTGTCGACGAAGCGGTTGACCGCCGAGGCCATATCGCCGATTTCGTCGCGGCTGTCGAGGTTGACGCGCTTGGTCAGGTCGCCCTCCCCGGCTGCCAGATCGTTGAGCGCGGCGATCAGCAGGCGCAGCTTGCTCAGCACACGACGGCCCAGCACCAGGGCGACCACAATCAATACACCCAGACCTACCAGCACAAGGCCCAGGCCGATCCGCCAACGCAGCTCTGCGGCCGCATCGCGCACGGTTTGCGCGGTATTGGCCTGCATGGCCGTGGCACTGCTCTGTGCAGTTTCCAGCCGCTCACGCAGGGCCTTGCCGCTGTCTGCCGCAGCGGCCCCGAGACTGTCGCCGACCAGTTGCCCGCCACTGGCGATCAAGGCACTGAAGCGCTGGTCCAGGGCCTTGAGCTCCTGGTCTACACCGGCAGTGGAGACGCCCATCAGCACCTTGCCGATTTCCGCGCCATTAGGGTTGATCGAAGCCTCGACGAAGTACACCGACGGGTCGCGGCGGGCAGCCTCCAGCACCTTGTCCAGCGCCCGTTCGCCCTGGCCTTTCTCGATCAGGGCCTGGTTGATCGGGTTCTGCCGGTTCAGGTAACGGGTCAGGTGCTGGCCCTGAGCGTCGTCGTAGATCACGAACAGGACATTGGGGTTGCGCTGGGCGCGGCGGGCGAAGTCGGAGAGCGTCGGCACGTCGTTGTCCCAGATCGCCCGTGGGGCGACTGAAGCCAGCAATTCGGCCATGTCGTTGGCGGAGTCCTTGAGGTTCTTTTCCAGCGTGACGCGCAGCTGCTGCTGCTCGCTTTGCAAACGCTCGGACAGGCCCGCGCTGAGGCGCTGGCGGGTGCTGCTGGAGAGGCCTTCAAGGCCCGAACGGACCTCCTGCCCGGCTTGCTCCAGCTCGCTGGCAAGCTTGCGGCTGTCGTTACCCAGGCGTTCACCCAGGTCGGCCTCAAGGGCGGTGACAGTGTTTCGTGTCAGCGCAACGGCGACCAGCACCTGCACCAAAAGGGCGATACCCAAGGCAACAAACACAGGCCGCAACAGGCGGCTTCGTAACAGTGAGAGGATGGCAGACACGGTGAAACCCTCGTGCTTTCTGGCGCCATTATTTTGATGGCATCCGCAGAAACTTCTTACAGCAAGGGTTGTGCCGAGGGCAGCAGGGATATGCGCCAAGGTCTAGCAGTGAGCGATTTGTACTGGCCCTGTCGCCGGCAAGCCGGCTCCCACAGGTACTCCACTGCTTTCCATGCTGGTGGAAAACCTGTGGGAGCCGGCTT
>NZ_AKJC01000019.1 GCF_000282535.1 Pseudomonas sp. GM84
GAAAGGTGCGTTGTTGGAGCATTCGATGCTGGGGGTGATCTTGATCATGGTCGTAACGGTCTTCGTGTCCATTTTAATCAGTGAGCCGTCGTGGCGAATTCGTACGACGTAGTCAAGGCTGCCGGTCAGGCAGCCCAATCGACTGGTGGCTACATGAGCCAGCTTCTCAGTCTTTCGTGAATGGCCTTGGCGTCATTGCTGGCCATGGAGTAGCCATTCACGTAGTAGTGCAAAAGCTGGCGGGTGCGCGCGTGGTCGAAGCTGAAATCATTGTTCAGGATCGTTTTCAGTTCATCGATGGATTTCGGTTGAGCCGAAGTTGCGTAGGCGTAGTCACAATCGCCGGTCACGATAACCGGGCGGCTGTGCAAAAGCGCTTCAAGGCCAACGCCCGAGTTAACGGTAAATACAGCTTTGGCTCCCGAGATCAGGTCGTGTACCGATGCATCGGAAATTTCAATAGCCTCTGCTTTCAACAGTGTGTCGAGCGTCTTTTGCACGGTCATGCTATTGCAATAGGGGTGGCGCTTGACTCGAACTTTGGTGGTGCTCCCCAGATAGTGCTCAGCTACGGTTTTTACAAGCTCGGCGCCGGTGACATAGGCCAGGGCAGCAACCGTATCTGTCGGGATCTGCAGCGCGACGAAGACGTAGTCATCATCGTAAGACACACGATCGACGGTTTGTGAGTACTTTGAAATGTTGTTCTGTACGTAAGTCTGGTGCAGCGACTTCTCGTTTTCCGCAAGCATGGCTTCGCTGATGTGAGCGCTCGCTTCTTCGATCGGCGTGTGCACGGTAGCGAGTGAGGCGTATCCGGCGAAGCCCTGGTGGTCCATGCTGCAGCGGCCTGCCAACGGCACCTCTTGAATATGCAAGTGGTTGGTGTTGTAAGGCGCATTGGTGTGATAACTCACAACGCGAGCGTTGGGGGTTCTGGGGTCGCAGTTCCGCCAGTTCCATTGATGGCGTGGAACCAGGGTCAGGTCTGTGCGACTCATCAAGTAGTCATACACGTTGCCCAGGAACTCTCGAACGGTCGCGTAGCTGGGCTTTTCTTCGTTGGGAGCTGCGAAGAAAACGGTAGGAATGAACACTTCAACCGTTTTCAGCGGGTTTATCGTGTTGGGGTCAATGTCGACGATTGAACCATTCTTCAAGCCGTAAAGATGCGGAGATATCTCATTGGTGGTCGCCATTTCCACCAGAGGACGAATTCTGTCGATCTGCGCGGCCACGGTGTTGAGCCAAGCGAGATTCTCCGAGCTTACAGGCTGCTTTCCGCCTCTGTTGCGCTTGACGATGTCATACGCTTCGTTGATCCAGCGGCATTTGACGGCGACTTTTATCTGGTCGTCAGGGTTGATGCCTTTGCGCCCCTTTTCTGCCGAGAGCAACTCCCGAGCATTGGCCCTTGCCGCTTGGGTCTCGTTCGTCAGTTCCGGGAAAAACGGGGTTGCACGGTTGATCATCGGCATGAATTTCATCAAGGCTTCTTGAGGGAATTGCAGGATGCTCAACAGGGTTTCGCGTGCGTGCTCAAAGAGGGCATTATCAATTTCGAAAGAAAGCCGCTTGACCGACCCGTAGGACGGATAAAGTGCTTGGCTTGCACACAAGTACGAATAGGCCCGGGCAATTTGGGCATCGTCGCGCAGCATGTCGCTGATACGCATCAACAACTTGCGTTCTGCCGGGTGCTCAACTTGCGCCGCAATGAGTGCATCAAAGGCGGCCAGTTGGTTGCGGGAGGATTGATACGCTTTGGCCAGCATCAATTGATAATTGAGGCTGCAGGAAATACTGTCCGGGAAGGATGTAATCGCTTGGATCAACTTGTCATGTTGATTCAGTTGGTGGTACGTGCGCGCAAGAATGTTGAAATTCGTAGGGTTGGACGGGTCTGCCTTGATGGCGTACTCGGCTTGTTCAGCGATGATGCCGAGCCATGAAGCGTCATTTCCCGCCATGAGCAACGACTGCTCGAGGTCGTTGCTGGATACCAGTGCCTGAGGTTTCTTGACGGCTTTCTTGGCTTTGACGGCCGGTTTCGAGCTTGTCTGGTACGAGCGCAAGGCGTCCGACACGGGGCCGCAGTTCGGGGCGGTGCTCAGCACTTCAACCGCTTCGGCGGTGTTACCGCGCGCTGCGAGGATTTTGGCTTTTTCAAGATAGCCAAAAGTGTTTGCGGGGAATTTCTCGATCGCATAGGTCGTGAACCGCAACGCCGTCTCGTGATCATCGCGCGCGTGGGCGGCGCTCACCGCTTGTCTTAATTGACTTAGCGACACGTTGAGTTGAAGCAACTTGTCGGTGCACGCCAGGCTTGCCCGGTGCGCGCCTATCTTTGAAAGCAGGAATATGGCTTTGACAATCAAGTGCCGCTGAATGGATGACATTATTTAGCTACGCTCTGCTTTTTCTTGGCAATGGCCAGTTGTCGCTTCGTCGTGTAAAATTCTTTCAGCTCTTTGCGCAGGTAGAGCTGGGGTTGACTCGGGGTGAATGCCCCTTTCCAGAGTTTGACCAACGCATCATGAGCCAGGCTTAGCGAATCTTGTGTGTCGGTAAACAATTCGCTACGCAAAGGTTCGTAGGCACTGATGTACTTTTCTGGATGCTTGTCGAGTTCCGCTATGCCGGCAGCCAGCAAGTCTGGGCCTTGAATGCGAAGTCCAAGTTCGGCGCGGCGAGAGTACTCGAGGCTGAATTCATCAATTTTCTTTCCGCCCATTTGATCGTCGAGATCAACTTCCAAAAGGGCGATCGGTTTTTTGCAATACATGGCGTCGAAGATCGCGCCGCTGTAATCGGAAATCACAAAGTCAGCAAGCGCAATGAGTTCGAGCAGGTCGTCATTCGCGCCAAAGTTGTGAATGGCTCCGGAAACCATTTTGTCTTTCCGGTCGCTTTCAAGCAGCTGGGTGTTGTGGTGCATCTTGGTGATAACGTTGTAGTTTTCGGCCAAGTTGTAAATAGCACCCATGTATTGATCAACGCTGGAGAGATCGCCCCAGGTGGGGAGGTACAAGACCGTTTTTTTATCCAGGTTGAGTTTGTCTGCGTGCTTGCTTTTGGCGTTGCTGTGGAAAGCTTCGCTGTGCCAGTCATCATAACGTGGATTGCCCACGGCGACCGCAGGGCTGAAGTATTCGATGCGCTGGGCGGCGTAGGGGCCATACGTCAGGCAGACATCTGCGAACGCACGCCAAGGCCCATAGTTGTGCGGCTCCTTGGCGTACCCGTATTGAATCATGGCAATCTTCGACTTCTCGAAGGTTTCGATTCGGGAAAACGGCGTCTGGCAGACAATGATGTCAAATACCCCGTCGAGGGTTGGCATCTTGGCCCGGTCCCACACCATGATGGGTGTGTCAGCGTTCTTCAGGACTTCCTCGCTGAATTCGTCGATGAAATCCTTGCGCTTTTCAATAACAAAGCAAGCACCCGGAAAGGTACTGGCCAGCTTCTGGATGTGAAGAAACTGAAAAGGGTTCCAACCGACGAAGCCGATGCGGGGAAGTTTATCCATATTTTTTGATCTCGGCGATCAATTGAGTGGTGGAAATGCCTTCGGTACGGGGAAGGTAGAGGACTTCGCAAAGGGATTTGAACTCGTCAAAACGCCCCTCCCAGTCGTTACCCATGACCAGTGCGTCTGCGCCGAACTCTTTGATGTATTCGCCTTTCAGTTCGAGAGACTCTTCAATGAAGACCTCATCGACGCATCCCAGCGCGGCAACGATGTCGCGGCGCTCCTGCTCGGGGTATACAGGGTTACGCTGCTTTTTTGAAAAGTTGAGGGCGTCGGAAGAAATACCCACCACCAGCCTGTCACCTTGTTCGCGAGCGCGCTGCAGAATTCGTACATGACCAATGTGCAGTACGTCGAATGTCCCAAAGGTGATTACCGTTCTCATAACTGTCCCTATAGTCATTTGTTCTGCTGCAATGAGAGGTAGGGCCAGGTTTGCGGTTTGCACGCGCCAGCCGATAGGAGCCACTACCCAGTCATTACAGATGTCGAGCCAACTTATATTCAAGACCCCTCGGGGCTGCCCGAGGGGTCGATACAATCAAACGCTGCCGAACTTGAAGGTAAAACGATTCTTCGAAATTTTACCTTTGAATGGTGCGTCGCCGTCCATGAAGGTCAGGCGATACCATCCGCGCTTGGCGTCGAATGTCGCGCTACTAATTTGGTAGACACCGGGTGCGACTACAGGGGATGTTGTGTCCTGGCCCTGAGTGTGAGTGATCACTTCAATGGTCGAGAAGCGATCCAGTGCATTCATATCTGAATAGGCGGTGGGGGTTGTGAACCAGACGATACCCGAGCTGGTGCCACTTGCGGCATTGCTGAGAATGCCGGCGAGCGCGTTCCGGTTTTGCAGCCCCATCTGCAGTTTGACGGAGCTGATTTTGTCCAGGGCGTCGGAAACATTCTGGAAGTCTACGCCGACCATGTCCTTGGGTTCGAGCTCCCACCACTTGCTGCTCAGGAGCCTGTCGATAGTTCCTTCGTCAAAGCGATAGCGAATGATCTTTGCCGGTACGCCAGCAACGATCGCATACGGAGGAACATCCTTGGTAACGACAGCGCCACCCGCAATGACTGCACCGGTCCCGACCGTGACGCCCTGACAGATCATCGCGCCTGCGCCAATCCACACGTCATGTCCAATCACTGCAGGACTAGCGCTTGGGCCTTTTACCCGAGCGTGGTCTTGGTAGCCCGGGTGGTCTGCGAAGTGATTGGTGTTGTACTGGAAAGGGTGGCAACTCAGGTAATCAGTCGGATGGTTGATCGGGCTGATTTCAGCGTTTCGCGCGATAGAGCAATAGTTTCCGATGACTGCCCCACGCCCCACATAGCCGTCGCGACCAATATAGGTGTATTTGCCAATCTGAGCCTTGGCATTCACGGTGACTGCACCGTACAACCTTACTGGCGGAAAAAGAGTGGCCTCGCTAGAGACGCTAGCGAGTTTTGAAATGAACTTACCTTCCATGATTTCGTTCCAGGGGGTATGGGCGTCGGAGCTCAGGCAGCATTAGCGGGTAGTGCGGGGTGAGCGGATTTTAAGTCCGAAATTTTAGTGGATCCAATTTCGCTGTGTCAAGGGTAAGTTGTCATTTATTTGTAATGGGTAGTTCGCTCGGGTGAACTAATAAAGTGGCGGTGATGGCGTTATGGGTCCTCGCACGATCGTCATGTTTTCGCGGATGATCGTGAATTTTAAGCATATTTTTTGCCATTTATTATCTTTTAATTTTTATTGCTTTGATTTGATGGCTATACGCCACGATATGGGCGGCCTAGTGTAGAATGGCTTTGTCAGAATGTTGACGAAAAATAATTGACATATTTGGTGTTGCTAAATGTGTTCGTAATGAAATGGCCGTAAAAGTTGATCCGTGTAGGGCGCCGGGTGTGTGAGATTTTTCTTAGGGGCGGGCAGGGCTTAGGTGGGTTGGCGTGCTTTTGGTTGGCGTGGGGTAGGGGTGCTGCTAGTTTTGTTGCTGAAAAGTCTTTCAGGAAGTGAGATTTAAATGATTTCAATGCGTCGCGCTGTAGCTGGTTTCGTGGTGTGGTCTGCGCTGTCGTCAGGTGTATTTGCCGGTGAAGTTGTGGGTGGGGGTTGTGATCTCCCTGCTCGAGTAGGTGGTGAGATCAGGCTGCAGGCGGGTTGCAGGTATAACGCTACTGTCGTGATTTCAAAGAGTGATACGACGCTCGATTGTGCGGGGGCGACGCTCGACGGTCAGGGGGTTCGTAACGTCGGGATCCAGATCACTGGGCGTGGCAAGAAGATTAAAAATATCAATGTAAAAAATTGCCGGGTTGAGAATTTCACAAACAGGGGTGTGAACGTCACGTCCGGCGTGGCGAAGAGCGCGCTGTCAAAAGAAGTTCGGGAAAACTATAGGCTCGCCCCAGAAAATGTTGTACTTGAGAATATTCAGGTTCTGGCAGCGGGGCGCGGCGGCGTCTATTTTGATAGCTATGTTTTCAATTCAACGCTGAAAGATTCGCTGGTGCAAGGTGCAGGGAAAGTGGGGGTGTATCTGGAGCAGGGTACGCGTGGTATCAGTATTTTGAACAATACGATAAAAGAAAACGGTGCGTCGACGCGTCGCGAGGGGTTGGCCATTGACTCATCGGCTCACAATGTTATCGAAGGTAACGTTTTTGAGGGAAATGCAGGGGGCGGTATATTTCTTTACAAAAATTGCGGTGAGAATTTCAAGTCTGGAAAGTCGGTACTGCGTTGGCAGTCCAGTGATTTCAACAGGATTGTGAATAACGAGTTTCGTACACAGCCGGTCGGTGTGTGGATTGCATCGCGCCAGAGTCGGGATTTGAGTAAGTGGGGGTGTGGTGATCCGGCGCTGGATAAGCAGGGCAGGTTCTATGCAGACTCTGCAAATAACAATTTAGTAGAATCGAATCGGTTCTGCGGGGTGGGTGTTCCTGTCAGGGTCGAGGGTGACAATAATTACGTGGGGCACAACAAAATTGACGTAGAATCTGCTTCGCAGGTCGTTGAGCCATTCAGGGATGCGCCCAAGCCTGATGGTCGAAAGTCGGTGGGTAACCGGTTCGTGTCCAATACCTCGTACGTATGTAAGTAAGCCGCCTGGGGCGTTGGAAGAAGAGGGGGCTGTGTGATATTGCATTTGGCCCTGTTATCGCCTAGGTTACAATTGATTAAAATTAATAATAGGTTTTGGTGTTATGTTTGACGCGTCGTCCCTTGAGGGGAAACATTTTAAAATCGTAGAGCGTGCGGGTTCCAAGCGGCTCATGGTTTTTTTGGCGGGCACTGACAAGACTGATGGTAAATTTGACTTTTGGCATGTCGGTAATGCGCAGGCCAGTCATTTGCTGTTTCTGAACAATGGCCGAAATGAATGGTACCAACAGGGCATTCCGGACTTTGGTGGCAGCCATGCCGGAACCGTTCAGCGCCTCAAGGAATTGATCGACTACCTCCAGGTTGAAGAAGTGTTCTTCATTGGTGTCAGCATGGGGGGGTATGGTGCGGTTTTGTACGGTGCGGAGTTGGGCGCTAATGTGCTTGCTTTTGGCTACGATACGAAACTCAAGATTGAAGGTAGCCGTAGTCAGAAGCGGATGCCGAAAGATATCCCGGTCGTCTATCCAGATTTGCGCCCGCTGATCGAATCTTCCTCGGTCAAGGTTTTGCAGATTGCGGGCGAGTGCGATGCCCTTGATCTGATGGCTGCCTCCCATGTCCGAGATCTGCCCAATGTTGAAACGATCACCTTGACGGGGGTGGGCCATGGCGGAGCTCCGTTCATCAAGGAGCATTACGGCTTGACCGAGTTTGTCCAGGTGTGGGCAGAGGGCGGGAAGCTTCCGGAGATCGCTGAGGTGGGTGACTCGGTTGGCAAACCTGCGTTGATCAATGCTATTTACAGTACGTTTTTAGCATTCAAGGACAAACAGTGGGAAAAGGTTGAGGTCGAAGCGGGGAAGGCGCTGGAGCTGGACGTTCGACATGAGTACTCAAATTACATGATGGGTGTCAGCCTGCTGGAAAGGAAGCTAGTGCCAAGGGCTCTGACGTCATTGCTTATTTCGGTGGGGTCGGCACCTCATTATCACGGTGCGCGCTATCGCCTTGGGCGGGCGTTAATGCTAAGTAAGCGACACACTTGTGCCAAAGTGCATTTTCTGGCGTATTTGAAGAGCAACCCTACTGCGCATATTGTTCTGATGATGCTGTCAGACGTTTATGTAGTTGAGGGTAAGCTTGAGCTGGCGGAAAAATACCTGCTTGCCGCATTGGAACATGGTGCTGACAGGGAGAAGATTGATGTACGCCTGAAAAGGTTTGCTGCTGTTTGAATGCGCTTGGTGACGATGTCTGATCGCCCTGCATGCCGCTGCATGCAGGGCGAATCTATTTTGGCTATTGTGAAACGACTTTCCCTACGAGCATGGTCTGGACGATTGGGCTGATGATCTTTTGCCATTCGTGAACTGCAGCGTTGGTCACGAAGATCGTGTCATCAGGTTTCATGGCTATTTGGCGCGCATAGAAGATAGATGCAGGATCGCGCATGTTCAGGCGCAGCACTACCGGTTTTGATTTCGCATCGGCGGGGCCACGGAAAACGAATACGCCTTCGGGGTTGGCGCTGCCTTCTTTGAGTCCGCCTACACTGCTCAGGGCGTCCAAGAGGCTGGTTTGCTGGGATGGCATATCTTTCAAGCCAGGCTCGGAAACTGCCCCCATCGCTACGAATCGCTGGCGCGCACGGTCCAGGACCACTTCAGAGTTCGGGCGGAGCACCATATTGTTCCCCGCCAGAATGTCTTCGTAGTTGAACTGCTGAACCTGGCTACCGGTACGCACGGTTACGTTGACCAAGTGCGGTTCCAGTACTGGCCCTCCAGCCTGGTTGACCGCATCCAGCAGGGTCAGTGGCCCTTGCAGGGTGCTGAAGCGCCCCGGGGTCTTCACCGCACCGGCAACCAGTACCGAGCCCGACAGGTCGCCGACCAGTTCAACGTGGGTCTGCACGTCGGTGGTAATGCCTTTCAGCTGACGGCGGATCATGTTTTCGACCTGATTGAGGGTCATGCCCGCGACGAACTGACGGCCAACGTATGGCAGCGACAGCATGCCCTGCGAGTCGATACGCGACTTCAGCTGAGTGCCGCCAGTGGCCAGTGGTGCAAACAGGGCAGAGCCTTCCGGCGCGGTATCGGCGATCAGCACGTTGAGCACGTCACCGGCTGCCAGGCGCACTTCCGCTGATACCGGCTTGGTCACGGTGGCCAAGACAGGGCGGGTGGCTCCGAACATGTACGGGGCAATGGTGCTGGCATTGATATCGACGAGGTTGTAGGCCTCGGTCTTGCTTTCGATCTCACCCTTGTATGGGCCGGCGCCGGACAGGGTGCCCCCGCAGCCCGCCAGGCCCAAGGTCGCCAGGGCCAGAGCTGCCAGTTTCAGATTGACGCGTTTGGAGACAGCCAGGGATTTAATCACGGTGATCCTCGATCGAAGCCAGAATGAAGCGGGTAATGCCGTACAGCATCAGCAGGCCCAGCAGGATGGTCGCCAGGTTGTACCAACGCTCTGGGTACAGGGCGAGTTGCGGGGTGTTGGGGCTTACCACGGTGACCAGGGTGCGGATCTTCTTGCTCGCTTCGATGCGGGCATTGTCCAGCGCGGCGACGGCAGTCTTGTAGGTTTCTTCGGCAATGCCGGCGTCCAGGGTCAGCTGCTGGAAGCGCGAGGCGACCACGTTCAGCTGCGAGCCTTGCGGCGACGACACCAGCAGGCGCTTTTCCTTGGCCAGCTGTTGGGTGATGGCTTGTACCTTCTGCTTTTGCTGGCGCACTTGCGGGGCGTCGGCGCGCAGTTTGAAGGTCATCTCGGTGAGCGCGGCCTGCTCTTTGGTGTACTGGCCTTCGAGGTCGGCGATGATGGTCGCGCGGCTCTGCGCGGTGTTGCCGCCGTCCAGTACCTTGTTGTCATTCTGGAAGGTGAGCAGCTGGGTCTTGCGCTTGGCGTAGTTCTGGCGCGCGTTTTCCAGCTCGCCCTGGGCGAACTTCATCTGCTCGCGGGCGATGTTGTGGCTCACTTCGTTGACGAAGTGTTCGCTGGCCTTGAGGATCTCGCGCAGCATCTGTTCGGACAGTTCCGGAGTGAACGCCTGAACTTCCACACGCAGCAGCCCGGTGGTTTCGTCGTAGTGAGCCGAGACCATGCGCTGGTAGTACTTCAGCAGGTCTTCGCGCGGGGCGTCCTTGTCGAGCCAGAAGAACACGTCGCTGCGCTGGGCGGCGTACTGCTCGATCCAGTGCAGCTTGTTTTCCAGCAGCAGCATCATGTCCATCGAGGTGATGTATTCGCGCAGGTACAGGGTTTCTTCGCGCGAAGCCGGGTTGGCGCCGGTCAGCAGGGTGGCCAGGCCAGGCACCTGGGCGCCCTGGTTGTTGCCGTCCTGGCGCACCACCACCTGGGCGGAGCTGACGAAACGGTCGACGGCGAACACACCGTAGTACACGGCCGCCAGGACCATTGGCAGAACCACCATGGCCAACGCCAGGCGCCAGCCTTTCTTGTTACCCGTACTGCTCATAGTTGGATGCATCCTTGATGTGGAACGGTGCTGCTTAATTGGAAGAAAGGTTGATCAGCTGTTGTAGGCCTTGATGCCTTCGGCGACGTCTTCGTACACCTGGATGCCGCCATTGCGTACCAGCAGCACGATGTCGCAGAGCTTTTCGATTTCCGACATGGAGTGGGAAACCAGCACCACGTTGGATTTCTGCATCTTTTCCTGGAAGACGTCGGCGCACTTGCGCTTGAACTGGGCGTCGCCCACCGACATCACTTCGTCGATCAGGTAGTAGTCGAAGTCGAAGGCCATGCTCAGGCCGAACGCCACGCGTGAGCGCATGCCGGAGGAATAGGTCTTGATCGGCTCGTCGATCCAGTCGCCGATCTCGGCGAACTCCTGCACGTAGCGGATCTTTTCCCGCATCGCCTCGCCGGTGGCGCCGTAGATGCGGCAGACGAACTTGATGTTGTCGCGGCCGCTCATGCTGCCCTGGAAGCCGCCGGTCAAACCGACCGGCCAGGAGATGCTGCGGTCGGTGGCGATGGTGCCGGAGTCGGGCACGTCGGCACCGCCGAGCAGGCGCATCAGGGTCGTCTTGCCGGCGCCGTTGCGGCCGATCAGGCCGATGTTCTTGCCGGGCGGAATGGCCAGCGACAGGTTGCGAAAGACGTACCGACGGCCGTTGGGCGTGAGATACGACTTGGTAACGTTTCTGAGCTCGAACACGGGTGGCCTGTAGTTAACCGTTCTTGGTGGAAATCAGGTGCATCCTGCGGGCACGGTAGGCACCCAGCGACAGGAACAGCAGTACAAGGGTGACGGCGATCACGTAGGTTTCGGATACGCCATCGACCGGTGTGTAGTGCGGCAGCACCTCGGCGCGAATCAGTTCGACGATGTGCAGGAAGGGGTTGAGCAGCAGCACCGGCATCATGGCCGGGGGCAGGTAGGACGCAGGAATCAGCACGCCAGAGATGAAATACAGCGGGAAGAAAGCAATACGGATGACCATCTTCAGGCTGGGCATGGCGTGGGTGACCAGGGCCAGGAGCATGCCCAGGCCGAAGGCGAACAGCAGGCCGAGCAGGAGAGTGGCGACCCATTGCAGCGGGCTGTGGATCGACATGTCGAAGCCGAACCAGGCGAAGCCGAATACCAGGATGGCGTAGACCGTGACGGCGATGCAGGATTCGACGATGACCCGGGCGACGTAGGTGTCGAGGGGCTTGATCTGTTTGTAGCCGAACAGCGAGCGGTTAGCGCGCAGGCTTTCCATCAGGCGCAGGGCAGTGTTGCGGTAGAGCAGGAAGGGGGCCATGCCGACCAGGATGAACACGGGGTATTCCACCCCGGAGAGGGTACGGCCACGAAGCATGCTGAACAGAACGGAGAAGATCAGCAGGTGAACGATCGGTTCGAGCAGTAGCCACACGGCGCCCATGCGGCGGTCGCCAAGACGGGAACGGGCTTCACGCAAGATAAGGGCGAAAATGACCGACTTCTGGATCTGGAGCGAGGAACGAGGCTTCAAGATGTTTACCGCAAAGCAAAGCAGCGCACCTAGGCGCGCCGGATTCATCTTCAGGAAAGGCCCGAACCCGTGGCGCTTTGGCCAGGGTGTGTTCCGGAGACTTCCATGTTCTAAGGGTCGCGAGGTTAAGCGCGAGAAGGCATAAGCGTCAAGGCGATACCACGTTTTGATGACAAAGTTCCTACCGGTTGTTCGGTGAATTTCGCCGTTGATCGCGTTTCATGTTGGATCCAAAAGGTGAGTTTCGTGGCAAGTTGCCGTATGTCGGGTTTGTTGCGCCGGGATGCAATGGGCGCTTGTGCACTGCGATGGCGGTGATCGACTCAAAACCGATCAGGCCAGTGCCGCCATCCCTGTGGGAGCCGGCTTGCCGGCGATGAGGCCAGTGCAGGCAGAATTCATCTCAGGCACTATCGCCGGCAAGCAGGCTCCCACAGGGTAATCACTGACTGCAAAGCTTGTGATGTACCTGCGCGAGCAGACACAGACCATCTAACGACAAACCCCTCCCGGCCGATAACGCTTTCAGCGATCCCGTTTACACTTACGGCATCTTCCTACCGACCCGCATGAGATCGACCTGAACCCATGACTATCCTGGTTACCGGCGGCGCCGGCTTCATCGGTGCGAACTTCGTACTGGATTGGGTAAGCCAATCGGGCGAAACCCTGATCAACCTCGACAAGCTGACCTACGCTGGCAACCTGCAAAGCCTGGCCAGCCTGCAAGGCAACCCGCAGCATGTGTTCGTGCACGGCGATATCGGCGACGGGCCGCTGCTGCAGCGGCTGCTGGCCGAACATCAGCCGCGCGCGGTGCTCAACTTTGCCGCCGAGTCGCATGTCGACCGCTCCATCCACGGCCCGCAGGCGTTCGTCGAAACCAATGTGGTCGGCACTTTCCAGTTGCTCGAAGCGGTGCGTGGTTACTGGCAAGGCCTTGACCCCGCGGCGCGCGAGGCGTTCCGGTTTCTGCATGTGTCCACCGATGAGGTCTACGGCTCGCTCAAGGCCGGTGAGCCGGCGTTCACCGAAACCCATCAGTACCAGCCCAACAGCCCCTACTCGGCCAGCAAGGCCGCCAGCGACCACCTGGTGCGCGCCTACCACCACACCTACGGCCTGCCCGTGTTGACCACCAACTGCTCGAACAACTACGGGCCACTGCACTTCCCGGAAAAACTGATTCCGCTGGTGATCGTCAACGCCCTGGCCGGCAAGTCGCTGCCGGTGTACGGCGATGGTCAGCAGATTCGCGACTGGCTGTACGTCAAGGACCACTGCAGTGCCATCCGCCGCGTGCTGGAAGCCGGCACGGTGGGCGAGGTGTACAACGTCGGTGGCTGGAACGAGAAGCCGAACCTGGAGATCGTCACGCGCGTCTGTGCCCTGCTCGACGAGCTGCGCCCACGGGCTGACGGCAAACCCTATGCGGCTCAGATCACCTACGTCGCCGACCGCCCCGGCCACGACCGCCGCTATGCCATCGATGCGCGCAAGCTCGAGCGCGAGCTGGGCTGGAAGCCGGCCGAAACCTTCGAAACCGGTATCCGCAAGACGGTGCAGTGGTATCTGGACAACGCTGCCTGGGTCGAGGGCGTGCAGTCGGGCAGTTATCGCGAATGGGTAGAAAAGAACTACAGCGCACGTTCAGGGAAGCACGACATATGAGCACACTCAAACAGCGTAAAGGCATCATTCTGGCCGGGGGCTCGGGCACCCGCCTGCACCCGGCGACACTGGCGATTTCCAAGCAGCTGCTGCCGGTGTACGACAAACCGATGATCTACTATCCGCTGACCACGCTGATGCTGGCGGGTATCCGCGATATCCTGATCATCTCCACCCCCCTGGACACGCCGCGCTTCGAGCAATTGCTGGGCGATGGCCACCAGTGGGGTATCAACATCACCTACGCGGTACAGCCATCGCCGGATGGCCTGGCCCAGGCGTTCATCATCGGTGAGCGCTTCATCGGCAACGACCTGTCGGCGCTGGTGCTGGGTGACAACATCTACTACGGCCACGATTTCCACAAGTTGCTCAACGGCGCCATGGCGCGTAGCGAAGGCGCGAGCGTGTTTGCATACCATGTGACCGACCCCGAACGCTATGGCGTGGTCGAGTTCGACGCCCATGGCCGGGCCATCAGCCTGGAAGAGAAGCCGCAGCAGCCGAAGTCCAACTATGCGGTGACCGGGTTGTACTTCTACGACCAGGACGTGATCGAGATGGCCAAGGGGCTGAAACCGTCGCCGCGCGGTGAGCTGGAAATCACCGACATCAACCGGCTCTATCTGGAGCGGGGGCACTTGTCGGTGGAGGTGATGGGCCGTGGCTACGCCTGGCTCGATACCGGCACCCATGATTCGCTCCTCGAAGCCAGCGGTTACATCGCCACCCTCGAGCGTCGGCAGGGCCTCAAGGTCGCTTGCCCTGAGGAAATGGCCTTCCGCCAGGGGTGGATCGATGCGGACCAGCTGCAAGCCCTGGCCGCGCCGATGCGCAAGAATGGCTATGGGCAGTACCTGCTGCGGTTGCTGCGCGACCCTGTCCTGCAGGGCTGAAGGCACTGTGCACGCCTGGCGTAGGATATTTATCCAGCAGGCGTGCAACATGTTGTGACGTCTGATTTGGTAACCATTGCCCACTGGGAACAGGTGCCTGTGAGCCGCTAGGTTGTAGGGGCAGCCAAGGAAACTGCTGCATGCAACTTCAACTCACAGGAGTGACCCTCATGCGCAATACCGTCCTCAATTACCTGCTGTTGCCATTGTTCGCGGGTTTGTCGTTTTCCCTCAGCGCCGCGCCTGGTGCTGCCGTTGTCCCGCTGGAACCGATACCGGTGGTGAGCCAAGCGCAAGCGCCGGTGCAGCGGTTGAACGTGAACACGGCCGATGCATTGACGATGCAGAAGGAGCTGAACGGGATCGGCAAAGCCAAGGCCGAGGCGATCGTGGCGTATCGGGAGGCCAACGGGCCGTTTGCCACGGTGGATGAACTGCTTGAAATCAAAGGGATCGGCAGCGCGCTGCTGGAGCGCAATCGGGATAGGGTGATGGTGGAATAAGGCTGGTTGGTTTTTGTGGGAGCCGGCTTGCCGGCGATGAGGCCGGGTCAGGCGAACACCGGCTTGGCCCCATCGCCGGCAAGCCGGCTCCCACAAGGGGGATTGTGCAGGCCTCGAGGGCAGCGCCCACTCTGTGGGAGCGGGCTTGCCCCGCGAAGAGGCCAGAGAATTCGACTTCAACTACCGGTCCTGCGCATCCTTGGCATCCGCCTCGGCATTGCGTTCACGCACCTTGCGCAGTTGTTCTTCGGTCAGCGGCAGTTTTTTCGCCGTATCTCGCAGCATCATCAACCCGCCGACGATCGAGCCGAGGGCTATGATGAGTATCAGCCAGGCATACCAGGGCATTGTCGTTCTCCTGTGGGCGTCGAGGGCTTCGCTTGTACAACGGTTGAGCGATTTCCTTGACCATTGGTTCAATTATAGGGGCCATGCCCAGCCGGGCCAATTCTGATGACCCACGGCCCCCAAAGCCTGCGTCACTTCGTTTACAATGCGCGCCGATTTCGACTTGCCAAGAGACCCTGAACATGTCCGCCTGCCAGACGCCCCTGATCGTCGCCCTGGATTTCCCCACCCGTGACGCCGCCCTGAAGCTGGCCGACCAGCTCGACCCAGCCCTGTGCCGGGTAAAAGTTGGCAAGGAGCTGTTCACCAGCAGCGCTTCGGGCATTGTCGAGACCCTGTGCGCGAAGGGCTTCGAGGTGTTCCTCGACCTCAAGTTCCACGACATCCCCAACACCACCGCCATGGCGGTCAAGGCAGCGGCCGAGATGGGCGTATGGATGGTGAACGTGCACTGTTCCGGTGGCCTGCGCATGATGTCGGCCTGCCGCGAGGTACTGGACAAGCGCAGCGGCCCGCAGCCACTGCTGATCGGTGTGACCGTGCTGACCAGCATGGAGCGTGAGGACCTGGCCGGTATCGGCCTGGATGTCGATCCGCAGGAGCAGGTGCTGCGCCTCGCGGCGCTGGCCGAGAAGGCGGGTATGGACGGGCTGGTGTGCTCGGCGCTGGAAGCGCCGGCACTGAAGGCGGCGCACCCATCGCTGCAGCTGGTGACGCCAGGTATTCGCCCGGCCGGTAGCGCGCAGGATGACCAGCGCCGCATCCTGACCCCTCGTCAGGCACTGGATGCCGGCTCCGATTACCTGGTAATCGGTCGCCCGATCAGCCAGGCGGCTGACCCGGCCCAGGCACTGGCGGCGGTGGTGGCGGAAATTCGCGGCTGACAGGCCGACAAAAGAAAAGGGGCTGCATGTGCAGCCCCTTTTTTTATTACGCGATGACCAGCGGTGGGAACGACTTGACCAGGTCGTCCAGCGC
>NZ_AKJC01000020.1 GCF_000282535.1 Pseudomonas sp. GM84
AAGCCGGCTCCCACAGGGCTGAAATACGGTGACTTACCTGTGGGAGCCGGCTTGCCGGCGATAGGGCCGCAACCGATCAACCGACTACCCGCTGCATCCGCACGAAGCATTCATCCTCGCCCATCTCGACGAACCCATGGCGCAGGTACAGCTGCCGCGCGGGATTGCTCTTGAACACCATCAACCTCAGCAACGGCAAGCGCCGCTGCCCTGCCCAATCGGCCAGCTGCTCCAGCACCCAGCTGCCCACACCCCGCCCACGATGCTCCGGCGACAGGTGCAGCTCGCGGATGAACAGCGCCTGCCGGTCCTGGCTGAGGCTGCAGAAACCGAGCAGGGTTTCCCCCTCAACGATCAGCCACTGCTCGCGCCACCCCCACGCCTGGTCGAACGCCTCCTCGATCCACAGCAGGTCGAACTCACGGTAATAGGGCAGCATCGCCCGACGCGTCAGGTCACGGGCGAACGTGCAGTGCCGGTCGCTGGCGGGCTTGAGCTCAAGGGGCATAACACACCGGCGAACTGCCCGGCCCGCGCCGCTCCCATTCTTCTTCGAGCCACGCGGCCAGCACCTGGGCATTGTTGTGCTCGGTATCCTTGCCGGCATAAAGCAGGGTCAGGTCTCCCTTGGCCATCAGGTCCAGCAGGGCATACCAGTGCTCGGGATGTGCCGCGAGCTCCTGCCGATAGCGCTGGGAAAATGCGGCGAAATCCACCTCCCCCTGGTGAAATGCCTTGCGCAATTCAGTCGACGGCGCCACCTCGCGCAACCACTGGCCATGCAGCTCATCCTTGCGCTTGTTGCGCGGCCAGAGGCGATCGACCAGCACCCGCTGGCCATCGCCTTGCCCGACCGCGTCATAGACACGCTTGCAGCGAATCATGGGGTTCTCCTGCCTTTACCACTCGTCTTGAGCCTAGGTAATTCATTGACCGAGGTCACGTCCCGGAAACGATTTGTTTCTATGCTGACAGCCTTCGGCACCTTCGCCTGAAGCCACTCGGAGCCACCATGGCAACCCAGTCACTGGCCAGCCAGCCGCTACTGGTCGACCGCGATTCCCGCCCGCAGCTTTCGCACAAACCCGGGCGCGCCACGCTTTTTCTGTTCTTCGGCCTGCTCGTGGCCGGCATCGCCTACACCGCCTGGAGTCTCAAGCAGGACGTCAGCGCCAGCGGCACCGTGATTACCACGGTCACCCCGTTTCTTCTGTTGGGCCTGGCGCTGCTGATCGCCCTGGGCTTCGAATTCGTCAATGGTTTCCACGATACGGCCAATGCCGTGGCCACGGTGATCTACACCCATTCGTTGCCGGCGCCGGTGGCGGTGGTCTGGTCAGGGCTGTGCAACTTTCTTGGTGTGCTGCTTTCCAGCGGGGCAGTGGCGTTCGGCATCATTGCGCTACTACCGGTGGAGCTGATCCTGCAGGTGGGATCCACGGCGGGGTTCGCCATGGTCTTCGCCTTGCTGCTGGCCGCGATCATCTGGAACCTCGGTACCTGGTGGCTGGGCTTGCCGGCGTCGTCCTCGCACACCTTGATCGGCTCGATCATCGGCGTGGGCGTGGCCAATGCCTTGATGCACGGGCGCGACGGCACCAGCGGGGTGGACTGGAGCCAGGCCAGCAAGGTTGGCTACGCCCTGTTGTTCTCACCGTTGATCGGTTTCGCCTGCGCGGCCCTGCTGCTGCTGGCCCTGCGTGCGCTGGTCAAGCGCAAGGAACTGTACCAGGCGCCTGAAGGCCGCACGCCCCCTCCCTGGTGGGTACGTGGCGTATTGATCCTCACCTGTACCGGTGTTTCCTTTGCCCACGGCTCCAACGACGGGCAAAAGGGCATGGGCCTGATCATGCTGATTCTGGTCGGCACCTTGCCGATGGCCTACGCGCTGAACAAGACCATGCCCAGTGAGCAAGCCCTGCAGTTTTCCGCCGTGGCCGAGGTAACCCGCCAGGCCTTGGTGCGTACCGACCCACGTCCGCTGCCGGGGGACCCGCGCCTGGTGCTGACCGCCTTCATTTCCCAGCCCAAGGCCGACCCGCAACTGGTCCCTGCCCTCGCGGCCCTGACCGGCATGATCGGCGAAGAAGTCAAAGGCTACGGCTCGCTCAAGCGCATACCGGCCGAAGCCATGGCCAACGTACGCAACGACATGTACCTGACCAGCGAAGCGATCCGCTTGATGGACAAGCACGAGCTGGTCGCCTTCGATGCCGACACGCGCAGCCATGTGCAACTGTTCAAGACTCAACTGGACGACGCCACCCGCTACATCCCGCTGTGGGTCAAAGTGGCCGTGGCCATTGCGCTGGGCCTGGGGACCATGGTCGGCTGGCGGCGCATCGTGGTGACGGTGGGCGAGAAGATCGGCAAGACCCACCTGAGCTATGCCCAGGGCGCTTCGGCTGAAGTGGTGGCGATGTGCACCATTGGTGCGGCGGACATGTTCGGCTTGCCGGTGTCGACCACCCATGTGCTGAGTTCCGGGGTAGCCGGGACCATGGTCGCCAATGGTTCGGGGATTCAGAAGCGAACCTTGATCAACCTGTTGATGGCCTGGGTGCTGACCTTGCCGGCCGCGATGCTGCTGGCGGGGAGCCTGTACTGGCTGCTGAACCAGATTTTCTAGGCTGCAAATGAAAAACCTGTGGGAGCGGGCTTGCCCCGCGAATGCGATGGTGAATCCACTGCAGCATTCGCGGGGCAAGCCCGCTCCCACAGGTTCAGTGTCGCCTGATCAACCCGGGACTTTCAGGCCGCGCTGCACCGCCGGTCGTTCGAGGAACACCGCCAGCACCCGCTGCACTTCCTTATATTCATCGAACCCCACCAACTCCCGCGCGTTATAGCGCTCCACCAGGTTGCGCACCCAGGGGAAGATGGCGATGTCGGCAATGCTGTATTCGTCGACCATCCACGCTCTACCCTTCAAGTGTCGATCCAGCACACCCAACAGGCGCTTCGACTCGTTGACGTAACGATCACGCGGGCGCTTGTCTTCATATTCCTTACCCGCGAAGAAGTGGAAGAACCCGACCTGCCCGAACATCGGCCCGATGCCGCCCATCTGGAACATCAGCCACTGGATCGTCTGGTAGCGGGTGGCCGGGTCCTGGCTGAGCAGTTGCCCGCTCTTCTCGGCCAGGTACTGCAGGATCGCGCCCGACTCGAACAGCGGCAGTGGCTTGCCGCCCGGCCCATCGGGGTCGAGAATCGCCGGGATCTTGTTGTTGGCGCTGAGCGAGATGAATTCCGCGCTCAGCTGGTCGTCGTTGTCGAAGCTGATCTTGTGCGGCTCATAGGCCAGGCCGATCTCCTCGAGCATGATCGACACCTTGACGCCATTGGGCGTGGGCAACGAATACAGCTGCAGGCGCTCGGGGTGTTTCGCCGGCCATTTGCGGGTGATGGGGAATGCGCTGAGATCGATCATGGTCAACCTGTGCCAGGGATTGGGAAGTTGTCACTCTAGTGACATCCCGCACGGCTGACCATCACCTGCCTGTCGTCAGCTCGCCTGGCCATGCGCCTTGAGCTTGAGCTTTTCGGTATCGACGCGTACGAACACCGAGTCGGCGCTGACGGTGAGCACATCGCCTGCCCAGACCTCGCAGAGCACGCGGGTCTTGCGCCCCACCTCGCCCTCGACGCGTGCCTTGAGCAGCAGCTCGACACCCATTGGCGTGGGCTTGAGGTAGTTCAGGCCCAGGCTGCCGGTGACGCAGTCGATACGCGGCAGGCTGCCGGGCTCACGGCCCTCGGCGCGGTAATGGTAGGCCATGGCCGTCCAGTTGGAGTGGCAATCGACCAGCATCGCCAAGAGGCCGCCATAGACCAGGCCGGGCCAGCCTATAAAGGTGCTGTCGGGAGAGTGCCGGCACAGCAGGTGAATACCATCGGCGTCCCAGTGGCTTTGCAGGTGCAAGCCGGAAGGGTGGGAGCAGCCGCAGCCGTAGCAGGTGCCCTCGGGGGCAGCGAGGGCCTGGAGGGAGAGAATCGGGTCGTTCATACGCTTCCTGTGCTTGTTGGAATGAGGGGCGCGCAACGCCCCCCATTAAAGCAGAAAGCTCAAGCCGTCTGCGCAACCACCTTGCCGCCCTTCTGGGTCAGCGACACCAGCAGGATGAACAACGTGACCCCAGCCGTCATCAGCGTTTCGTAACGGTAGGCATCACTGAACAGCATGTAGCCCAACACCATCACGATGGTGCCGATCACCAGCCAGGTCAGCCACGGGAACAGCCACATCTTCAGCTCCAGCGGCCGCCCTTCGCGATCGGCACGGGCACGCATGCGCAGCTGCGACACGGCGATTACCAGATACACCAGCAAGGCGATGGCGCCGGTGGTGGACAACAGGAAGCCAAACACCTTGCCGGGGAACACATAGTTGACGAAGCAGCCGGCGAAGCCCGCCAGGGTCGAGAGGATGACCGCCACGGTCGGTACGCCCGCGCCGGAAATACGCTTGGTCATGCTCAGCGCCTGGCCGCGAGCGCCCAGGGAATACAGCATCCGCGAAGCCGTGTAGAGGCCCGAGTTCATGCAGCTGGTCACGGCCACCAGCACCACCAGGTCGACCAGCAGCTTGGCGCCTGGCACGTTGAGCACTTCCAGCACCCGCTGGAACGAGCCCACTGCCTTGAGGGCCGGGTCGTTCCAGGCCACCAGCGACACCACCAGGAAGATCGACGCCAGGTAGAAGATCGCGATGCGGTACACCACCAGGTTGGTGGCGCGGCGGATCTTGTCTTTCGGGTTGGCGGTTTCATCGGCCGCGATGGTCACGATCTCCGCACCGAAGAACGAGAAGATGGTGATCAGCACGCCACCGAGCACGGTGCCGAAGCCGTTGGGCATGAACCCGCCGTTATCCCACAGGCGGCTCACACCGGACACCTCGGCCAGCGGCCAGAAGCCGAATACGGCCAGGCTGCAGACGCCGATGAAGGCGATGATGGCGATCACCTTGACCAGGGCGAACCAGTACTCGAACGCACCGAAGTTCTTCACGCTGACCAGGTTGGTGCCCGACAGCAGGAACATGATCAGGAAGGCGAACAGCCAGGACGGCACGCCGGGGAAGTAGGCGTGCAGGATATCCGCGCCGGCGATGGCCTCGACCGGGATGATCAGTACCCAGAACCACCAGTACAGCCAGCCGATGGTAAAGCCCGCCCAAGGGCCGATGGCTTCGGAGGCATAGGTGGAGAACGAGCCGCTGTTGGGGTTGGCGATGGCCATTTCGCCGAGCATGCGCATCACCAGCAGCACCAGCAGGCCAGTCATGGCGTAGGAAATGAGAATGGCCGGGCCAGCGGTGGCGATGGCGTTGGAAGAGCCGATGAACAGGCCGGCACCGATGATGCCGGCAATGGAAATCATGGACACCTGACGCGACGTCAGGCCGTGCTGCAGGGAACGCTGTTTCTTGTTGTCTAGCGAAGCCATGGAGAACCCTCGAATGGGTCGGCCGCCACACGGACGGCTGAAAAAGTTGGAGCAGAATTCTTGTAGGTGTGTTGCTCTTTTTTCTTGTTCTGAAGTTGCCGGCTGTGCACTTACCTCCTCTTCACATCACCGGTTGTAATCGTTGATCCAGGTCAGTATTAATCTATAGGCGCGGGTCAACAAACGACCTTTTCGAAGCACATGATTCCATTCGGGAATGAACTTCTTCCTTTTTTGCTCGGTAAACCCTTGCCATGTCAAAACGCCTGATGCCCTCGACCACCGCCTTGCAGTGCTTCGAAGCCGCCGCACGCCACCTGAGCTTCACCCGTGCGGCACACGAGCTGCACCTGACCCAGAGCGCCGTCAGCAAGCAGGTCGCGCAACTGGAGGAGATGCTCTCGCACTCCCTGTTCCAGCGCATTCGCCGGCGCCTGCACCTGACCCCCGCCGGCGCCCTGTACCTGACCGAGGTGAACAAGATCCTGACCCAGATCGACATCTCCAGCCGCTACATCCTCAGCTACGGCGACGAGACCGAAGTGCTGCGCATCGCCACCCAGCCGACCTTCGGCGCACGCTGGCTGGTGCCCAGGCTCAAGGGTTTCGGTGATCGCCACCCACGCATTCACCTGGACATCCGCAACGAACTGGAGCCGTTCGACCTGGTACAGGCCAAGGCCGATATCGCCTTTTTCTTCGGCCAGGGCACCTGGCCGGGGGCGACCTGCATCGAGTTGTTCAGCGAGGAGGTGGTGCCGGTGTGCGCCCCGCAGCTGAGGGCCGCGCACCGTTTCGACAGCGCCCAGGCGCTTACCGAGCACCGCCTGCTGCAGTGCGCCTCGCGGCCGGAAGCCTGGCATGAATGGTTTCTTGGCTTGGGGCTGCACAGCCAGAACAGCTACCACGGGCCCCGCTTCGACACGTTCTACCTGTGCATTCGTGCAGCCATCGCCGGCTGCGGCATTGCCCTGATTCCGCGCTACCTGGTGGCCGAGGAGCTGAGCGAAGGCAAGCTGGTGGTGGCCTGGGACCACCCGGTGGCGAGCAATGGACGGCACTTCATCGCCCATGCCGAACATGCGGCGCAGGTGCCGAAGATCAGGGCTTTCGTGCAGTGGATTCGCGAGCGGGTGGCCGAGGGCGATTGACAGCGTCTGCACTGGCCTCTTCGCGGGGCAAGCCCGCTCCCACAAGAATCACCACTGAAGCTGAAAGCTGTGGCGTACTTTGTGGGAGCGGGCTTGTCCCGCGAAGAGGCCAGCACTGAAAGATCAAGAATCCAGGGAATGATCGCAATCAAATAATTCGTTTGCGGAATAATACCCGGGCGCGCTTCGATATTAAAAACTCGAACAAGGTCTGCGTGCCCCATGAACCAGGAAAGTATCAGTCAATCCATTGCCATCGTTCACCCGATCACACTTTCCCATGGCCGTAACGCCGAAGTCTGGGATACCGACGGCAAACGTTACATCGACTTCGTCGGCGGTATCGGCGTGCTCAACCTGGGCCACTGCAACCCGGCCGTGGTCGAGGCCATTCAGACCCAGGCCGCGCGCCTGACCCACTACGCCTTCAACGCCGCCCCCCACGGCCCTTACCTGGCGCTCATGGAGCGTCTGTGCGAATTCGTCCCGGTCAGCTATCCGCTGGCCGGCATGCTCACCAACAGTGGCGCGGAAGCGGCGGAAAACGCCCTGAAAGTCGCCCGCGGCGCTACCGGCAAGCGCGCCATCATTGCCTTCGACGGTGGTTTCCATGGCCGCACCCTGGCCACCCTGAACCTCAACGGCAAGGTCGCCCCCTACAAGCAACGGGTCGGCGAACTGCCAGGGCCGGTCTACCACCTGCCCTACCCCAGCGCCGACACCGGCGTTACCTGCGAGCAGGCACTCAAGGCCCTGGAGCGGCTGTTCAGCGTCGAGCTGGCCGTGGAAGACGTGGCGGCGTTCATCTTCGAGCCGGTGCAGGGCGAAGGCGGCTTTCTCGCCCTCGACCCGGCGTTCGCCCAGGCGCTGCGGCGCTTCTGCGACGAGCACGGGATCCTGATCATCATCGACGAGATCCAGTCCGGCTTCGGTCGTACCGGCCAGCGTTTCGCCTTCCCGCGATTGGGAATCGAGCCTGATCTGCTGCTGTTGGCCAAGAGCATCGCGGGCGGCATGCCATTGGGTGCGGTGGTCGGGCGTCAGGCGTTGATGGCGGCCCTGCCCAAGGGTGGCTTGGGTGGCACCTACTCGGGGAATCCGATTGCCTGTGCGGCAGCGCTGGCGAGCCTGGCGCAGATGAGCGACGAGAACCTCGCCACCTGGGGCGAGCGCCAGGAGCAGGCCATCGTCAGCCGTGTGGCGCGCTGGCAAGGTACATACCCAGGGATCGGCCGGTTGACCGGGGTCGGCGCCATGCGCGGTATCGAGTTCGTCAATGCCGACGGCAGCCCGGCACCGGCACAATTGGCCAAGGTGCTGGAGACGGCGCGGGCCAAGGGGTTGCTGCTGATGCCCAGCGGCAAGGCGCGGCATATCATCCGCCTGCTGGCACCGCTGACCACCGAAGCCGAAGTGCTCGAGGAAGGCCTGGATATCCTCGAGCAGTGCCTGGCTGAGCTGGGTTGAAGCTTACAGGCCCAGTTCTTCCGGGGTGAGCATGTCGGACTCGAAGGCGATCCAGCCGCCTTCGAGTTCGGCGTGGCCATTGACGATCGGGCCATAGTAGGTCAGGCCGTTCTCCAGGGTCACGCAGATGTGCGTGGCGGGCTTCTCGGGTGCCGCGAGCGTACCGACGAAATGCACCTTCTTCAGGGTTTCGGTCACCGCTTCGAGGCCGACACGCATGCTGGGATTCTCGGAGGCCTCGATATCGCCGCCACGGTCTTCGGCGCTGATGGTCACGGTGGCGGTGTACGGGTACTGGGTGCTCAAGCGGGGTTACCTCAGGTGTTGGATGCAGGCTTGCGGGCGCGTAGAGTACGGCAGCCGTGCTCCGTTGTCTCTACTGGCCTCATCGCCGGCAAGCCGGCTCCCACACCGATCGGGTCAACACTGGAGAACTTTGTGGGAGCCGGCTT
>NZ_AKJC01000021.1 GCF_000282535.1 Pseudomonas sp. GM84
GGCGGGCGGCGCGCTCGCCGATGGCCTTGACCACGAACGGGCTGATGACCGCCGGGGCCAGGCCGATGCGCACTTCCGACAGGCACAGCTGCGCATCCTCGGCACCGATGGCCATGTCGCAGCAGCTGATCAGGCCCAGGGCGCCGCCAAAGGCCGCGCCTTGTACCACGGCCAGGGTCGGTGCCTTGAGGCGGTGCAGGGCATACATCAGCTCGCCCAGTTCATGGGCATCGTCCAGGTTGCTGTCGAAGTCCAGCTGCGCCGATTGCTGCATCCACGCAAGGTCCGCACCTGCGCTGAAGTGCCGGCCACGGCCGCGCAGCAACAGGAAACGCAGGCCGGCGTCCTCGGCCAACTCGTCGAGGGCCTTGATCAGTTCGCGGATCATCTGCGCGTTGAAGGCGTTGTTCTTGTCCTCGCGGCTCAGCCACAAGGTGGCGAAGCCGCGCGGGTCGCGAGTCACTTCGATCGTGTTGAAATCGCTCATGGGTCACATCCGGAAAATGCCGAAGCGGCTCTGTTCGATCGGCGCGTTCAGCGCGGCGGACAACGCCAGGCCAAGCACGTCTCGGGTTTGCGCCGGGTCGATGACACCGTCGTCCCACAGCCGTGCGCTGGAGTAGTAGGGGTGGCCCTGGTGTTCGTACTGGTCGAGGATCGGCTGCTTGAGTTTCGCCTCGTCTTCGGCACTGAAGGCCTGGCCGCTGCGTTCGCTCTGCTCGCGCTTGACCTGGGCCAGTACGCCCGCTGCCTGTTCGGCGCCCATCACGCCAATCCGCGCGTTGGGCCACATCCACAGGAAGCGCGGGTCGTAGGCGCGGCCACACATGCCGTAGTTACCGGCGCCGAAGCTGCCGCCGATGATCACCGTGAACTTCGGCACCTGGGCGCAGGCCACGGCGGTGACCAGCTTGGCGCCATGCTTGGCAATGCCGCCTTCTTCGTACTTCTTGCCGACCATGAAGCCGGTGATGTTCTGCAGGAACAGCAGCGGGATGCCGCGCTGGCAGGCCAGTTCGATGAAGTGCGCGCCTTTTTGCGCGGCTTCGGCGAAGAGGATGCCGTTGTTGGCCAGGATCGCCACCGGGTAGCCGTGCAGGTGGGCGAAGCCGCACACCAGGGTGGTGCCGAACAGGGCCTTGAACTCATCGAACACCGAGCCGTCGACCAGGCGCGCGATCACTTCGCGCACATCGAACGGCTGCTTGGCGTCGGCCGGCACCACGCCATACAGCTCGTCGGCGGCATACAACGGTGCCACCGGGGCCAGACGCTGCAGCTTGCCCAGCTTGTGCCAGTTGAGGTTGGCGACGCTGCGCCGGGCAATGGCCAGGGCGTGCTCGTCGTTGTCGGCATAGTGGTCGGCCACGCCGCTGGTGCGGCAGTGCACGTCGGCGCCGCCCAGGTCTTCGGCGCTCACCACCTCGCCGGTGGCTGCCTTTACCAGGGGAGGGCCTGCGAGGAAGATGGTCGCCTGCTGGCGCACCATGATCGCTTCGTCGGCCATGGCCGGTACATAGGCGCCACCGGCGGTGCACGAGCCCATCACCACGGCGATCTGCGGGATGCCGAGGGCGCTCATGTTGGCCTGGTTGAAGAAGATCCGCCCGAAGTGTTCACGGTCCGGGAACACTTCGTCCTGGCGCGGCAGGTTGGCGCCACCGGAGTCCACCAGGTAGATGCACGGCAGGCGGTTCTGCAGGGCGATGGTCTGCGCGCGCAGGTGCTTCTTTACCGTCAGCGGGTAATAGGAGCCGCCTTTTACCGTGGCGTCGTTGGCCACGATCATGCATTCCACGCCTTCGACGCGGCCGATGCCGGCGATCACGCCTGCAGCGGGCACGTCTTCGCCGTACACCTCATGGGCGGCCAGCTGGCCGATTTCGAGGAATGGCGAGCCTGGGTCGAGCAGGCGGTCGATGCGCTCGCGCGGCAGCAGCTTGCCACGCGAGGTGTGCCGCTCCTGGGCCTTGGGCCCGCCGCCCTGGGCGACCTGGGCAAGCAGGCCACGCAGGGCCTGGACCTGTTCGAGCATGGCCGCGCTGTTGCCGGCGAATTCTGCCGAACGCGGGTTTATCTGGGTGTGCAAGGTAGCCATGTGCGCCCGTCCCCTGTGCTCAGCGGGTTTCGTTGAACAGTTCGCGGCCGATCAGCATCCGGCGAATTTCGCTGGTGCCGGCGCCGATTTCGTACAACTTGGCATCGCGCAGCAGGCGGCCAGCCGGGAATTCGTTGATGTAGCCGTTGCCGCCGAGAATCTGGATCGCTTCCAGGGCCATCTGGGTGGCGCGTTCGGCGGTGTAGAGGATCACCCCGGCAGCGTCCTTGCGGGTGGTTTCGGCACGGTCGCAGGCCTGGGCCACGGCGTAGAGGTAGGCGCGGCTGGCGTTGAGCTGGGTGTACATGTCGGCGATCTTGCCCTGGATCAGCTGGAACTCACCGATGCTCTGGCCGAACTGCTTGCGGTCGTGGATGTACGGCACCACCAGGTCCATGCAGCTTTGCATGATGCCGGTCGGGCCGCCGGACAGCACCACGCGCTCGTAGTCCAGGCCGCTCATCAGCACGCGCACGCCGCCGTTGAGCTGGCCAAGGATGTTCTCTTCAGGGACTTCGACGTCGTCGAAGAACAGCTCGCAGGTGTTGGAGCCGCGCATGCCCAGCTTGTCGAACTTGTTGCTGCGGCTGAAGCCTTTCCAGTCACGCTCGACGATGAATGCGGTGATGCCGTGCGGGCCCTTGTCCAGGTCGGTCTTGGCGTAGATCACGTAGGTGTTGGCGTCGGGGCCGTTGGTGATCCAGGTCTTGCTGCCGTTGAGCACGTACTTGTCACCACGCTTCTCGGCGCGCAGCTTCATCGACACCACGTCGGAGCCGGCGTTGGGCTCGCTCATGGCCAAGGCGCCGATGTGCTCGCCGCTGATCAGCTTGGGCAGGTACTTGAGCTTCTGCTCATGGGTGCCGTTGCGGTTGATCTGGTTGACGCACAGGTTGGAGTGGGCGCCGTAGGAAAGGGCCACCGAAGCCGAGCCGCGGCTGATTTCTTCCATCGAGACCACATGGGCCAGGTAGCCAAGGCCCGCGCCGCCATATTCTTCCGACACGGTGATGCCCAGCAGGCCCATGTCGCCGAACTTGCGCCACATGTCGGCAGGGAACAGGTTGTCGTGGTCGATCTGCGCGGCGCGCGGGGCCAGTTCGGCGGCAACGAAGGTGCTCACCTGGTCGCGGAGCATGTCGATGGTTTCGCCCAGGGCGAAGTTCAGGGTGGGGTAATGCATGCGGGGCACCTTCTTGTTCTTGAAATATGGAATGGACCGTAGCTCATCGACTGTACATCGTCCCCTGTGGGAGCGGGCTTGTCCCGCGAAGCGTCAGCAGGGTCACCGTCATTGCCTGGATGATCGCTTTCGCGGGACAAGCCCGCTCCCACAGGGTCCGGTGTCGGCCGAAAAAGTGCAGTGCCGTTTTCACCTTTACGTTAACGTAAGCCTGCCTTTGGTCAGTGTCAATCGGATCATCACCTTTACGTAAACGTAAATCTGCGCCAGAGTAATTGGCGCTTGCTTCAGCCGTGCCCAGAACAACCACAAGAAGGGACACCCATGAGTCAACCCAGCTACACCCGCGGTCGTCAGGACCACCCCTTGCTGACCCTGACCATCGGCCAGGCCTTCGATGCCACCGTCGCCCGCTGCACCGAGGGCGAGGCGCTGGTGGTACGCCACCAGGGCCTGCGCTACACCTGGCTACAACTGGCCGAACAGGTCGATCTGCACGCCCGCGCGCTGATGGCCTTGGGCGTGAACACCGGTGATCGTGTCGGTATCTGGGCGCCCAACTGCGCCCAGTGGTGCATCCTGCAACTGGCCACCGCCAAGGTCGGGGCGATCCTGGTCAACATCAATCCGGCCTATCGTGTGGGCGAGCTGGAGTATGTACTACGCCAGTCGGGTTGCCGCTGGCTGGTGTGCGCCGATGCCTTCAAGACCTCCGATTATCACGCCATGGTGCAGGAACTGGTGCCGGAGCTGACCCGCGCAGTACTGGGTGAAATGGCCAGCGAATGCCTGCCGGACCTGCGCGGTGTGGTCAGCCTGGCGGCCAATCCGCCACCCGGTTTCCTGCCTTGGCAGGCGCTGGCCGATCGGGCAGGGCAGACCTCGGTCGAGGCGTACACCGCTCGCCAGGCCAGCCTGCAGTTCGACCAGCCGGTGAACATCCAGTACACCTCGGGCACCACCGGCGCGCCCAAGGGTGCCACGCTCAGCCACTACAACATCCTCAACAACGGCTTCATGGTCGGCGAAAGCCTGGGGCTGACCCGCGCCGACCGCATGGTGATCCCGGTGCCGCTGTACCACTGCTTCGGCATGGTCATGGCCAACCTCGGCTGCATCACCCACGGCAGCACCATGATCTACCCCAACGACGCGTTCGATGCCGAGCTTACGCTCAAGGCCGTGGCCGAGGAGCGCGCCAGCATCCTGTACGGCGTGCCGACCATGTTCATCGCCATGCTCGACCACCCGTCGCGCCAGCAGCTGGACCTCTCGACCCTGCGCAGCGGCATCATGGCCGGCGCCACCTGCCCGATCGAGGTCATGCGCCGGGTGATCGACCAGATGCACATGGCCGAAGTGCAGATTGCCTATGGCATGACCGAAACCAGCCCGGTATCGCTGCAGACCGGCCCGGACGACGAGCTGGAGCTGCGCGTGACCACGGTGGGGCGCACCCAGCCGCAGCTGGAAAGCAAGCTGGTGGACGCTGACGGCTGCATCGTCGCCCGTGGCGAGATCGGCGAACTGTGCACCCGCGGTTACAGCGTGATGCTCGGCTACTGGAACAACCCCCAGGCCAGCAGCGACGCCATCGACCCGGCGGGCTGGATGCATTCGGGCGACCTGGCGGTGATGGACGAGCAGGGCTATGTGCGCATCGTCGGGCGCAACAAGGACATGATCATTCGCGGCGGCGAGAACATCTATCCGCGTGAGCTGGAGGAATTCTTCTACACCCACCCGGCCGTGGCCGATGCGCAGGTGATCGGCATCCCGTGCAGCAAGTACGGCGAGGAAGTGGTGGCCTGGATCAAGCTGCATCCGGGGCACGTTGCGAGCGCTGAAGAGCTGCAGGTCTGGTGCAAGGCCCGCATCGCGCATTTCAAGGTGCCGCGGCATTACCGGTTCGTCGAGGAGTTCCCGATGACGGTGACCGGCAAGGTGCAGAAATTCCGCATGCGCGAGATCAGTGTGGAGGAACTGTCTGCGCAATGACCTCAGGGCCCTATCGCCGGCAAGCCGGCTCCCACAGGTACTCTGCAGGGCTCAGGCTCAGCGGGGTGCCAGCGATAGAGCCTGTGAATCTCGCACCAAATCCTTGTCTATCCTTAGACCTTCACCGGTGGTTCATCACTCGGCGGGTCCCCCACCGTCGGCGGTACGGTCGGCTTGATCGGCAGCTCGTCCGGATCTTCTTCCGGCACCGGCGGCGGCAAGCTCGGGTCGTCGATGTTGGGGTCTGGTGTTTCCGGTGGAATGGGAATGTTCATGGCCTGACCTCGCGTGGGTGAATGAAGAGGTAGTGCAGGCTTCGACTTCGGCCTGCTGCCATTCGCTCAATTTATTTGAACCCCCACGCCCGCGCACGGCTCTGAACCCTTACCGCCACCAGCCTAAGGGAGCAAGGTCCGATGTCACGAAACGAGCCCTTCGAAAGCGTGCCCATGGCGAACGATCACCCGGAGCAGGCCGTCAGCCTGTCCCAGGCGCTGATGGCGCCGCGCATCGTGGTCGAAGACACCCAGCCGGTGCTCGAGTGCGGCACCTTCGCCGCCAAGGCCATCAGCGGCCAGGCGGTAGCGGTCAGCAGCAAGGTCTACAGCGACGGGCACGACCGCCTGGCGGTGATGCTCAACTGGCGTCAGGCCAACAGCCGCCGCTGGCACTGTGTGCCGATGCACTCGCCGGGCAATGACCTGTGGCTGGCCGAATTCACGCCCCTTGAACTGGGCCCGCACCTGTTCAGCATCGAGGCCTGGATCGACCCGTTCGCCACCTACTGCCATGACCTTGAGAAGAAGTACCACGCCGGTGTCGAGGTCAAGCTCGAACTGGAGGAGGGCAGGCAGCTGCTGGGTCAGGGTGCGGCGCGTAGCGAAGGGATGTTGCGCAGAGAGATCGAAGCCTTTCAGGCGCGCCTGCAAGGTTTGCCGGTGGACGACCAGGTGGCGCTGTTGCTGGGTGGCGAGGCCACGCGCCTGATGGTCGAGGCCGAGCACCGCAGCTACCTGACACGCAGTGTCGAGTTCCCGCTCGATGTGGACCGCCCGGCAGCGCAGTTCGCCAGCTGGTACGAGCTGTTCCCGCGCTCGATCACCGACAGCCCAGAGCGCCACGGCACCTTCAACGACGTCCACGAACGCCTGCCGATGATCCGCGACATGGGCTTCGACGTGCTGTATTTTCCGCCGATCCACCCGATCGGCACCCAGTTCCGCAAGGGCCGCAACAATGCCCTGCGCGCCGAGCCCGGTGACCCTGGCAGCCCCTATGCCATCGGCAGCCCCGAGGGCGGTCACGATGCCATCCACCCGCAACTGGGCACGCGCGAAGACTTTCGCCGGCTGGTCGCCGCCGCCGCCGAGCACGGCCTGGAGATCGCCCTGGACTTCGCCATCCAGTGTTCCCAGGACCACCCATGGCTCAAGGAGCATCCCGGCTGGTTCAGCTGGCGCCCCGACGGCACTATCCGTTACGCCGAGAACCCGCCGAAGAAATACCAGGACATCGTCAACGTCGATTTCTATGCCGCCGAGGCCGTGCCATCGCTGTGGCTGGCGTTGCGTGACGTGGTGGTCGGCTGGGTCGAGGAGGGCGTCAAGAGCTTCCGTGTCGACAACCCGCACACCAAGCCCCTGCCGTTCTGGCAATGGCTGATCGCCAATGTGCGCAGCCAGCACCCCGAGGTGATCTTCCTCGCCGAGGCCTTCACCAAACCTGCGATGATGGCGCGCCTGGGCAAGGTCGGTTATGCCCAGAGCTACACCTACTTCACCTGGCGCAACACCAAGCAGGAGCTGCGCGAATACTTCGAAGAGCTCAACCAGCCGCCGTGGAGCCAGTGCTACCGGCCGAACTTCTTCGTCAATACGCCGGACATCAACCCGTTCTTCCTGCACACCTCGGGCCGCGCCGGCTTCCTGATTCGCGCCGCGCTGGCGACCATGGGCTCGGGGTTGTGGGGCATGTATTCGGGCTTCGAGCTGTGCGAGGCCACGCCGCTGCCGGGCAAGGAGGAATACATGGACTCGGAGAAGTACGAGATCCGCCCGCGCGACTTCACCCAGCCCGGCAACATCATCGCCGAGATCGCCCAGCTCAACCGCATCCGCCGGCAGAACCGCGCGCTGCAGACTCACCTGGGCGTGGCGTTCTTCAACTGCTGGAACGACAACATCCTGTACTTCGCCAAGCGCACGCCCGAGCGCGACAACTACATCCTGGTGGCGATCAGTCTTGACCCGCACAACGCCCAGGAAGCGAATTTCGAACTGCCGTTGTGGGAGCTCGGGCTGGATGACGATGCCGACACTGTGGGCGAAGACCTGATGAACGGGCATCGGTGGACGTGGCATGGCAAGACCCAGTGGATGCGCATCGAACCGTGGCACCAGCCATTCGGCATCTGGCGCATCGAAAAGGCCCGATAGGGGGCGCTACGCGCCCCATTCGCGGGACAAGCCCGCTCCCACAAGGACGGCGCCGATCCTGTGGGAGCGGGCTTGTCCCGCGAATGGGCTGCAAAGCAGCCCCGCAGAACAGAAAGGAGTCGCACATGGCCAAGCGTTCCCGTCCGGCAGCCTTCATCGACGACCCGCTGTGGTACAAGGACGCCGTGATCTACCAGCTGCACGTCAAATCGTTCTTCGATGCCAACAACGATGGCATCGGCGATTTCGCCGGCCTGATCAGCAAGCTCGACTACATCGCCGCACTGGGCGTCAACACCCTCTGGTTGCTGCCGTTCTACCCCTCGCCACGGCGCGATGACGGCTACGACATCGCCGAATACAAGGCCGTGCACCCCGACTACGGCAGCATGGCCGATGCCCGGCGTTTCATCAGCGAGGCGCACAAGCGCGGCCTGCGGGTCATCACCGAGCTGGTCATCAACCACACCTCCGACCAGCACCCCTGGTTCCAGCGCGCGCGCCACGCCAAGCGCGGCAGCAAGTTGCGCAACTTCTACGTGTGGTCGGACGATGACCAGAAATACGACGGCACGCGGATCATCTTCCTCGACACGGAAAAATCCAACTGGACCTGGGACCCGGTGGCCGGCCAGTACTTCTGGCACCGTTTCTACTCGCACCAGCCGGACCTGAACTTCGACAACCCGCAGGTGCTGAAAGCGGTGATCGGGGTCATGCGCTTCTGGCTCGACCTGGGGGTCGACGGCCTGCGCCTGGACGCCATCCCGTACCTGATCGAGCGCGACGGCACCCACAACGAGAACCTCCCCGAAACCCACCAGGTGCTCAAGGCGATCCGCGCCGAGATCGACGCCAACTACCCCGATCGCATGCTGCTGGCCGAGGCCAACCAGTGGCCCGAGGACACGCACCCCTACTTTGGTGAAGGCGAGGGCGACGAATGCCACATGGCGTTCCACTTCCCGTTGATGCCACGCATGTACATGGCCCTCGCCATGGAGGACCGTTTTCCGATCACCGATATCCTGCGCCAGACCCCGGAAATCCCGGCCAGGTGCCAATGGGCGATCTTCCTGCGCAACCACGATGAACTGACCCTGGAGATGGTCACCGACCGCGAGCGCGACTACCTGTGGAACTACTACGCCGAGGACCGCCGCGCGCGCATCAACCTCGGCATCCGCCGCCGCCTGGCGCCCTTGCTGCAACGCGATCGCCGGCGTATCGAGCTGCTCACCAGCCTGCTGCTGTCGATGCCTGGCACGCCGACCCTGTACTACGGCGACGAGCTGGGCATGGGCGACAACATCTACCTGGGCGACCGCGATGGCGTGCGCACCCCGATGCAGTGGTCGCCGGACCGCAACGGCGGTTTCTCCCGGGCCGACCCGCAGCGCCTGGTGCTGCCACCGATCATGGACCCGCTGTACGGCTATCAGACCGTCAACGTCGAGGCCCAGTCCCATGACCCGCATTCGCTGCTGAACTGGAACCGCCGCCTGCTGGCGGTGCGCAACCAGCAGAAAGCCTTTGGCCGCGGCACCCTGCGCACGCTCACCCCGCGCAACCGGCGCATCCTCGCGTACCTGCGCGAATACACCGATGCCGAGGGCAACAGCGAGGTCATCCTGTGTGTCGCCAACGTTTCGCGCGCGGCGCAGGCCGCCGAGCTCGAACTGTCACAGTACGCCGACAAAGTACCGGTGGAGATGCTTGGCGGCAGCGCCTTCCCGCCGATCGGCCAGTTGCCGTTCCTGCTGACCTTGCCGCCCTATGCGTTCTACTGGTTCCTGCTGGCCGCGCACGACCGCATGCCCAGCTGGCACGTTCAACCGACCGAGGGATTGCCGGAATTGACCACATTGGTGTTGCGCAAACGCATGGAAGAACTGCTCGAAGCGCCTTCGCGCGACACCCTCGAAGGCTCGGTACTGCCGCAATACCTGCCCAAACGCCGCTGGTTCGCCGGCAAGGAAGGGCCGATCGACCAGGTGCGCCTGCGTTATGGCGTGCGCTTCGGCACGGCCAGCACGCCGGTGCTGTGGAGCGAGATCGAAGTGCTCGGTGATGGGGTGGCCAACCAGTACCAGCTGCCGTTCGGCTTCCTGCCTGAAGAGCACATCAACAGCGCGTTGCCGCAACAGCTGGCGCTGTCGCGGGTACGCCGCAGCCACCAGGTGGGCCTGATCACCGATGCCTTCGTGCTCGAACCCTTCATTCGCGCCGTGCTGCGTGCCTGCCAGGACGGCATGCGCCTGCCTTGCGGCAACGGTCAGGGCGAATTGCGCTTTGCCTGCACCGAGCAACTGGCCAGGCTGGAACTCGATGAGCAGAGTGAAGTGCGCTACCTGAGCGCCGAGCAGTCCAACAGCTCGGTGGTGGTCGCCGATCGCCTGGTGCTCAAGCTGATCCGCCGGGTCAACCCAGGTACTCACCCTGAGCTGGAAATGAGTGCCTACCTGACGGCTGCCGGCTTTACCAATATCTCGCCGCTGCTGGCCTGGGTCAGCCGTGTGGATGAAAGCGACGCACCGCACCTGCTGATGATCGCCCAGGGCTACCTGAGCAACCAGGGCGATGCCTGGGCCTGGACCCAGAACACCCTGGAGCGGGCGATCCGTGACGAGATGGAGCCGACCCGCACTGATCCCGAAGCGCACACCGATGCCCTGGCCGAACTGAACGGATTCGCCGCCTTGCTTGGCCAGCGCCTGGGTGAAATGCACCTGCTCCTGGCCGCGCCGAGCATCGATGCGGCCTTCCAGCCGCAGGTCAGCGATGGCCAGGACAGCGCGCGCTGGACCAGGCAGATCAATGCAGAACTCACCCATGCGCTGGACCTGCTCGCCCAGCACCGCGATCAACTGGACAGCGACAGCCAGGCCTTGGTCGACGACCTGCAGGCGCAACGTGAGGGCCTCGTCCAGCACATCGAGAACCTCGCCAATCAGGCCCAGGGCGGCCTGTTGATGCGGGTGCACGGCGACCTGCACCTGGGCCAGGTGCTGGTGGTGCAGGGCGATGCCTACCTGATCGATTTCGAGGGTGAGCCTTCACGCCCCCTGCAGGAACGTCGGGCCAAGCACAGCCCGTACAAGGATGTCAGCGGCGTCCTGCGATCCTTCGACTATGCTGCTGCGATGATCCTGCGCAGCGCCTCGGCGGTAGACCTCTCCGAGGCCGCACGGCAGGCTCGTCAGCGGGTTGCCCGGCAGTACCTGCATCAGTCGCGTCACGCCTTCGTCGAAGCCTATGGCCTGGCCACCGCCGCCATGCCCCACGCCTGGCTGCAGGCCGAGGGCGAGCGCGCCGCACTGGAACTGTTCTGCCTGGAAAAAGCCGCCTACGAGATTACCTATGAAGCCGAGAACCGGCCAAGTTGGCTGGCCGTGCCTTTGCATGGCTTGCATGGATTGATCAGTACCTGGGGAGAGTCATAGATGAATGCAACTACGCGTGACAACGGTGGCCTTCGGCAGCGGGAGCTCGATGCCCTTGCCCGCGCCGAGCACGCCGATCCGTTCGCAGTACTGGGCCCCCATGGCGATGGTGCGGGTGGCTGCTGGGTGCGTGCCTTTCTGCCCGGTGCCTTGAATGCACGGGTACTCGCCCGCCAGGACGGGCGGGTGCTGGCCGAAATGGTGCAGGGCAGCCTGCCCGGGCTGTTCACCGCGCACCTGGATGAGGCACAGGCGTACCTGCTGCAGGTCGGCTGGGCCGGTGGCGAGCAGATTTCCGAAGACCCTTACAGCTTTGGCCCGCAACTGGGCGACATGGACCTTTACCTGTTCGCCGAGGGCAACCACCGCGACTTGTCCGGGCGCTTCGGCGCCCAGCCGATCGAAGTCGACGGCGTCCAGGGGGTGTGCTTCTCGGTGTGGGCACCGAACGCCCGGCGGGTTTCAGTGGTGGGCGAGTTCAACAACTGGGACGGCCGCCGCCACCCCATGCGCCTGCGTCACAGTGCCGGGGTCTGGGAGCTGTTCGTGCCGCGCCTGGGCGTGGGCGAAACCTACAAGTTCGAAGTGCTGGGCAAGCAGGGCGTGCTGCCGCTGAAGGCCGACCCGTTGGCCCGTGCGACCGAGCTGCCGCCCAGTACCGCCTCGAAGGTGGCGGGCGAACTGAGCCATGACTGGCAGGACCAGGACTGGATGGAGCACCGCGCCCAGCGCCATGCCTACAGTGCACCGCTGTCGATCTACGAGCTGCATGTGGGCTCCTGGCGCTGCGAAATGGACGACCTGGGTGAAGTGGCGCGTTTCTACAACTGGCGCGAACTGGCCGAACGCCTGGTGCCGTATGTGCAGGAACTGGGTTTTACCCACATCGAACTGCTGCCGATCATGGAGCACCCGTTCGGCGGTTCGTGGGGCTACCAGCCGCTGTCGCTGTTCGCGCCGACCTCGCGATACGGCACCGCCGAGGACTTCGCCGCCTTCGTCGACGCCTGCCACCAGGGTGGCATTGGCGTGATCCTCGACTGGGTGCCTGCGCATTTCCCCACCGACGAACATGGCCTGGCGCGCTTCGATGGCACGGCGCTGTATGAGTACGAAAACCCCCTTGAAGGTTTTCACCAGGACTGGAACACGCTGATCTACAACCTGGGCCGCAACGAGGTGCGCGGCTTCATGCTGGCGTCGGCGTTGCACTGGCTCAAGCACTTCCACATCGACGGCCTGCGCGTCGACGCGGTGGCCTCGATGCTGTACCGCGACTATTCGCGCAAGGCCGGCGAATGGGTGCCCAACCGCCATGGCGGGCGCGAGAACCTCGAAGCCATCGACTTCATCCGCCACCTCAACGGCGTGGCCGCCGTCGAGGCGCCGGGCGCGCTGATCATCGCCGAGGAATCCACGGCCTGGCCGGGCGTCAGCCAGCCGATCCAGCAGGGTGGGCTGGGCTTCGCCTACAAGTGGAACATGGGCTGGATGCACGACACCCTGCACTACATCCAGAACGACCCGGTGCACCGTACCTATCACCACAACGAGATGAGCTTCGGTCTGATCTACGCCTATTCCGAGTACTTCATCCTGCCGATCTCCCATGACGAGGTGGTGCACGGCAAGCACTCGCTGATCGACAAGATGCCAGGGGATCGCTGGCAGAAGTTCGCCAACCTGCGCGCCTACCTGACGTTCATGTGGACCCACCCGGGCAAGAAGCTGCTGTTCATGGGCTGCGAGTTCGGCCAGTGGCGCGAGTGGAACCATGATCACGAGCTGGACTGGTACCTGCTGCAGTATCCCGAACACCAGGGTGTGCAGCGCCTGGTCGGTGACCTCAACCGGCTGTACCGCGAGCTGCCGGCGCTGCATGAACAGGACTGCCAGCCCCAGGGCTTCCAGTGGCTGATCGGCGATGACGCGCACAACAGCGTGTATGCCTGGCTGCGCTGGAGCAGCCAGGGCGAGCCGTTGCTGGTGGTGGCCAACTTCACCCCGGTGCCGCGCGAGGGATATCGGATTGGCGTGCCGTTCGGGGAGCGTTGGCAGGAGCTGCTCAACAGTGATGCCGGGCTGTATGCCGGATCGAATGTGGGCAACCTGGGGGCGGTGGAAAGCGAGGAGGTGGCCAGTCATGGGCAACCCTTGTCGCTGGCCTTGAACCTGCCGCCGCTTGGGGTGTTGGTGATGAAGCCGGCCTGATCGTTTGTCTGTACCGGCCTCTTCGCGGGACAAGCCCGCTCCCACAGGTACCCCACAGTTATGAAGTACTGTGGGGTACCTGTGGGAGCGGGCTTGTCCCGCGAAGAGGCCAGTCCTGCCTACCACCGCATCCGCACCCCCAGGCTCCCGATCAGCCCATTCAAATCATTGCCATCCACATCACTGCTGTAATCGGCACTGACAAACAGCGCCACCGCCGGCGTCACCCGCGCCACCAGCCCCAAGCCCAGTTCCACCGTGGTCGAATAGCGCGAGCTGGAGATCTTGTCGACCTGGTCCAGCTTGACCTCGTCGGCATCGCTGAAGTCATACCAGACGTTGGTGCGCACATAGGGCTCGATCGGCATGCCGCGCAGGTCGTAGCTCCCGGACAACTTGGCGCCGACCCGGCCGCTCCAGGAGGGCTGGCTGTCGAATGCCTGCAAGGTTTCTTCCTGCACCTGGTTACCCGGGAAGAAGCGCTGGTTGATCAACTGCGCCTGCGGCTCGATCACCCAGGTGCCCCCCAGGCGAATCGGGTAGCCGCCCTCCACGGAAAAGGTCATGGCATGGCCGCTGTCGTTCAGCCGCTGGCCGCTGTCGCCACGGCCCATGACATCGATACGCGAGCCCATGGCCACGGCATCCAGGTGCCAGCCTTGCTCATGGGTCATGCTCCAGTACACGCCCAGGCTCTCGCCGCTGAGATTGACCGCATTGCGTTGCTTGTCGCCCAGCAAGGGACGCATCCCGCTGAAGCTGCTTTGCAGGTTGTTGTGACCCACGAAGATGCCCGCACGATGCACATTGCCGTCAGTGGTTTCACGCACGAACAGGTCCGGGCCGATCGTCAGTTGCTGGCTGGGCGCTTCCAACTGCTCGGGCGGCTGGGCCCCGGGCCGCGGGGTGGCCGGGAAGAACTGGGTCCACTGGCTGGCTATCAGGTCAGGCACCGCCTGGCCATGGCGCTCGCTCATCCTGTCGGTGAACGCGTTCAGCGTGCCCTGGCTCAGGCCGCTTACGGTGACCGGGTCGAGCGATAGCTGGGGCACGGCCGGTTGTTGCAGGAAACCGGAGGACATGGGGTCGTCCTGCAGGTCGAAGGCGAAGGTTTCCACCGGGGTTGCCAGAAGCATCGACGTGGAAACCGCGTAGAAAATACGATCGAAGCGCAACGGAATCGAAGTGCTTTTCATGGCGGATCTCCTCTGTTTTCTTGTTGTACAGCCCAAAGCCCTGGTCGGTTGTCACGAGCTGTACGGCAAAATCAGAGCGACCCAAACCGTCACGCCAGCTTTTGCAAGCGCGCACGAAGGCGCGAGCTAAAGGCCCGGCACGAGTTTTCTACGACTAGGTAATAGTTCAGCTAAGGTGAGACGGGGGGTTGCGTCAAGAATGTGTTAAAAAATCGGACACCCCCTCTGTAAGGGGGCAACACCTTGATTTCACTTGTAAAGGTGGGGTGGATAGTGGGGATCGTTATTTGCCGCTGTGTGGCTATGCCGAATCATTGCTACAGCCTGACTTCCACGGCCAATGGCAGATGATCGGAGAGGTGGGTCCAAGGTTTGTGCCCCAGAATCCTGGGCGCATGGCTATCGGCATTGCGCAGGTAGATACGGTCCAGGGCCAGTAATGGCAGGCGCGCCGGATACGTGCGCGCGAGCAATCCGTGGTGGCGTTCGAACGCCTCGTGCAGGTCGCGTTGCAGGCGCAGGGTACGGTTGCCGCGCAGCTTCCAGTCGTTGAAGTCACCAGCGATGATCACCGGGTCGTCGACTGGCAGTGCATCGAGCAGTTGGCGCAGCAGCTGCAATTGTTGTTGCCGGTGGCTTTCCAGCAACGACAGGTGCACGCAGATGGCATGCACCGGGCGCTGGCCAGGCACGTCGAGAATGCAGTGCAACAGGCCGCGCCGCTCGGGGCCGGTGATCGACACGTCGAGGTTGCGGTGCTCGATGATCGGGTACTTCGACAGCAGCGCGTTGCCGTGATGGCCGTCGGGGTAGACCGCATTGCGCCCGTAGGCGAAGTCGCTCCACATGCTGTCGGCGAGAAACTCGTATTGCGAGGTCTGCGGCCAGCCGGGGTAGCGGGCGGCATGCCGGTCGTGGCTGCCGAGCACTTCCTGGAGAAACACGATATCGGCCTGGGTGCTGCGCACCGCTTCGCGCAGTTCGGGCAGGATGAAGCGTCGGTTGAAGGCCGTGAAGCCCTTGTGCGTATTGACCGTTAGTACCCGCAGCCGGTGCACGGCCGGGGCCTGGTTGACACGGGCGAAACCTGGACGGCCGGCTTCGGGGTTCACGGTGGCTCCTTGGATGAGGATGTCGTCTGTACCGGCCCTATCGCCGGCTTGCCGGCGATAGGGCCGGTACAGGCCACAGATAAGCTTGGGACAGGCGAAGGCACCCCAGGTTCAGTCTTCCTCGCGCTGCAACACCATCAGCAGAAACGAGCGCCCCTTGACCTCGAAGGTGGTGTCGAACTGCAAATGCTGCGGCTTGCGCATCTCTGGACGGTCGGTGTCGACCAGGCAGCTCCAGTAGTCACCTTCCGGCACCGTCGGCAACTGGAAGGGCACCACATCATGGTGCGCGTTGACGATCAGCAGCATGGTCGCCTCCGAGCCCGGCCGGGCAATCCCACTGACCTGCGCGCGCCCATCGATCAGCATGCCCAGGCAACGCCCATGGGGGTCTTCCCACTGCTCCACGGTCATCTCGCTGCCATCGGGCGCCAGCCAGGTCACATCCTTGACCCCGATGGCCTCGTTGTAGTCGCCCACCAGAAAGCGCGAGCGACGCAGCACCGGATAGGCCAGGCGCAGGCGGGTCAGGCGTTTGACGAACGCCAGCAGCGCTTTACCGTCTTCATCCAGGTCCCAGTTGATCCAGCCGATCTCGCTGTCCTGGCAGTAGGCATTGTTGTTGCCGTGCTGGGTACGGCTGAACTCATCGCCGGCGACGATCATCGGCGTGCCCTGGGCCAGCAGCAAGGTCGCGAAGTAGTTGCGCATCTGGCGCATGCGCAGGGCATTGATCTCGGGGTCGTCGGTGGGGCCTTCGACGCCGCAGTTCCACGACAGATTGTTGTCGGTGCCGTCCTGGTTGTTCTCGTCGTTGTCCTCGTTGTGCTTGCTGTTGTACGACACCAGGTCGCGCAGGGTGAAGCCATCGTGGGCGGTGACGAAGTTGACCGAGGCATAGGGCCGCCGGCCACGGTTGTTGAACATGTCGCCCGAGGCGGTCATGCGCGAGGCAAAGTCGGCCAGCTGGCCTTCATCGCCTTTCCAGAAGGCGCGTACGGTGTCGCGAAAGCGATCGTTCCATTCCGCCCAGCCCGGCGCGAAGTTGCCCACCTGGTAGCCGCCCGGGCCGCAGTCCCAAGGCTCGGCAATGAGTTTGACCTGGCTGAGCATCGGGTCCTGGCGGCAGGCCACGAGGAAGCCGTGGCGTTCGCTGTAGCCGTCGTGGTAGCGACCGAGGATGGTCGCCAGGTCGAAGCGAAAGCCATCCACGTGCATTTCGCCGGCCCAGTAGCGCAGCGAGTCGGTGACCAGCTGCAGGACGCACGGGTGGCTGAGGTCGAGGGTGTTGCCGGTACCGGAATCGTTGATGTAGTAGCGTTTGTCGTCGGGCTTGAGCCGGTAGTAGGAGGCATTGTCGATACCGCGCATCGACAAGGTCGGGCCGCGCTCGTTGCCTTCGGCGGTGTGGTTGTAGACCACATCGAGAATCACCTCCAGGCCTGCGTCGTGCAGGTGCGCGACCATCTCCTTGAACTCGGCGATCTTGCCGCTGGCCAGGTAGCGCGGGTGGGGCGCGAAGAAGGCGATGCTGTTGTAGCCCCAGTAGTTGTTCAGGCCCTTGTCCAGCAGGTGCTGGTCGTTGACGAAGGCGTGGATCGGCAGCAGCTCGATGCTCGATACGCCAAGGTCCTTGATGTGCTTGAGCAGCTCATCGTTGGCCAAGCCGGCGAAGGTGCCGCGAAGTTCTTCGGGCACCGCGGGGTGGCGCATGCTGATGCCGCGCGCGTGGGCCTCGTAGAGGATCGTGCGCTCCCACGGGACCAGCACGCGTTGGTCGCGGCCCCAGGTGAAGGCCGGGTCGATCACTTTGCATTTGGGTACGAAGGGTGCGCTGTCGCGTTCATCGAACGACAGGTCGCCGTCGGGGTGGCCGATGGTGTAGCCGAACAGCGCCTCGGACCATTTCAGGCTGCCGACCAGCTGCTTGGCGTAGGGGTCGATCAGCAGTTTGTTGGGGTTGAAGCGGTGGCCGTTCTGCGGCTCGTAGGGGCCGTGCACACGGTAGCCGTAGATCAGCCCGGGATGGGCGTCGGGCAAGTAGCCGTGGTAGATCTCGTCGGTGTATTCGGGCAGCTCGATGCGTTCGATTTCCTGCTCGCCGCTGGCGTCGAACAGGCACAGTTCAACCTTGGTGGCGTTGGCCGAGAACAGGGCGAAGTTGACACCCAGGCCGTCCCAGGTGGCACCGAGCGGGAAGGGCATGCCTTCACGGATGCGCGACGGGGCGACGGAGCGGGTTTTCTTCGGGGTGCGGGGGCTCATGGCAGTCCTCGATTGGCCGGGGGGAAGGGGACTTGCGGGGTGTCATAGCGGGCCTCTTCGCGGGGCAAGCCCGCTCCCACAGGTGCAGCGCTGCCCTCCGATGTGAGGGGGACCCTGTGGGAGCGGGCTTGTCCCGCGAAGAGGCCGGGACAGGCTCAGCCGCCAGTGGGTTTCTTCACCGCCCTGGGCTTCTTCGCCGCTGCCGGTTTGACCCCAGGCAAGGCGGCCACTTTCGGCTCGGCAGGCGCCTTGCTCGCTGCCGCCTCCTTGGGTTTGGCCGCTGCCTTCTTGCGCGGCGCCACCTTGGGCGCCAGCGCCTCGGCCTCGGCCAGCTTGCGCGCCATGTCCCAGTGGCGCTCTTCCTGGCCGGCGGGCTTACCTTCCGATTCCCAGATCTGGTAGGCGAATTCGCGAATACGTTTTTCTTCGACACTCATCATGACGCTCCTGATGCTCAAGATTGTTGTATCAACAAATTGACCGGAAACTCCGCCAGCACCGCGCGCAACATCAGCTCCTTTGAAGGGCTGACCGCGGCATTGGAGAAAAGTCCCGTCGAATTGGCAGGCGACAAGGCAAACGGCAAGATCACCCGGGTGTCGTCCCAGTTCTGCGCCGGGATCAACGGTGTCGTGGCGCCGCCCAACAGGCCGCTGGCCAGGCGTGGGGCGACGATGATGGCGCGCTGGCCTTCACCCAGACGGGCGAACGCCAGCACCTTGTCGGCATGCCGGCCCTGCACGGTCAGAGGCAGGTAGGCACCGCGACGGAACAGCTCGGCGTGGGCCAGGCGGCAATCCAGCACTCGGGCTACCAGGGCCTGCTTGATGCGACCGTCACGCCAGTGCGCAAGCAGCTCGGCAGGCGCGGTGGCGTCGTCCAGGGTGCGACGCCTGGCAGCGTAGTCCACGGCGCGGCGGTTGTCCGGGTCGACCAGGCTGAAATCCCAGTATTCATTGCCCTGGTAAAGGTCGGGCACGCCCGGCACGGTCATGCGCAGCAGGGCCTGGACCAGACCATTGAGCGCACCGGGACAGGCGATCAGTTGCGCGGCATCGGCCAGCGACTGGCGCAACTGCTGGTTCTCGCGATCAAGCAGCAGGCCATCGACATAAGCCGCGCAAGCGGCCTCATAGGCTTCGTTCGGGGCGTTCCAGCTGCTGCGCAACTTGGCCTCGCGCAGCGCCTTCTGCTGCCACTGGCGGATGCGTTCGGCATAGCGGCGCACCGCGTTGTCGTCGTGCAGGTCCAGTGTCAGCGGCCAACTGCCGAGCAGGGTTTGCAGCAACATCAATTCATCGCCCGGGCTCGGCGCCGGGCCATCGTCCAGCTGCTCGCGCAGCGGGGCCGCCAGCTCGCGCCAGTGCTCCACCCGGCTGGCCAGCCACGGGCCCCGTTCGCTCAAGACCGCCAGGCGCGCACGGGTGTCTTCGCCGCGCTTGTGGTCGTGGGTGGCGGTGGCCAGCAAGCTGTCGGGGAAGTCGCGCAGACGGCGCTGGGCTTCGTTGTGGAAGTACTCGGGGCCGGCACTGAAGCGCTCGGCCTCGAAGCCGACGTCGTTGCGCGACAGCAGCCGCGCCGAGCGGTAGAAGGCGGTGTCTTCCACCGCCTTGGCCGCACTGGGCGCGGTCAGCTGCTGGAAGCGCACGCAGGCATGGCGCAGGTGCTTGCGTGGCCGGCCGGGGGGCAGTTGGCGCCAGGGCTGGCCGCCCAGCCACTGGGCCAGTTGATCGAGCAACGGCCAGTCGGCTTCGGCCAGGTCGTGGCGGGCGTTGGCCAGCGCCTGCTGGAAGAATTTCTCGTCCTCGGCCGGGCGGCCGCAGGCATTGAAGTAGGTACGGTACACCGGGTAATGCGCGACCAGTGCCTGCAGCGCGCGGCGGATGGCGCCAAGGGTCAGGTCGCGGGTCATCAGGTCATCGCGGGCCACCTGCAGCAGCGCCAGGGCCACCGATTCGCAGTCGCCGGCCAGGCTGGCGTTGAGCACCAGGTGGCGGGCCTGACGGACTTCTTCGGCAAAGTCGGGGCGTTCGCTGACGGTGGTCCAGAGCTCGGTCAGTGGCGCTTCGCCGGCAGGGTCGTGCTGCAGCAGCGACACCTGGTTCATGAATTCGTAACCGGTGGTGCCGTCGGTGAGCCAGTCGCGGTGCAGGTGTTCGTCGCTACCCAGAATCTTTTCCACGTAGATCGGGAAGTGCTCCGCAGCCGCCGACAGCGGCCGCCTGGCGAGCAGCGCGGTCACGCGCCGGCGCAGCTTGCGGCAGTACCCGCGCGGGTCGGCCAAACCGTCGATATGGTCGATGCGCAAGCCGTCCACCAGGCCACGCTCGATCAGCTCGAACAGCTTGGCGTGGGTCGCCTCGAACACCACTGCGCGCTCTACCCGCAAGCCGCCCAGTTCGTTGATGTCGAAAAATCGCCTCCAGTTGATGTCGTCGGCGGCCGTGCGCCAGCTGGCCAGGCGGTAGCTCTGGCGCTCCAGCAGCAGGTGCAGGCGCTTGAAGCCGTCTTCGCTGCGGCTGTCGAGGGCCATCAGGGCGGACTGCAGGTCGGCGCCTTCGGCCACCAGGCGTGCCAGCTCGGCATGCAAGCGCTGGGCGGTGGCCAGGGGCGCGGCGTCCTCGTGCAGGGCGGTGAAATGCGCAGCCAGCGCCTGCAGGGCAGGTTCCGGGCTCAGGGACAGTATCCAGCCGTAGTCGACCGGGCAGATCGGGAAGCGGTGGTCGAAATGGGCGATCTGCAGCACGCCATGCTGGGCATCGAACTGCAGCGGGATCTCACCGTTTTTGAGCGCCAGGCCATATTCGCTGGCGAGAAACGGCAGCAACAGCTGGCCAGCCAGCAAGGGGTCGCTGGAATGCCACTGGATATCGAAGAATTCGGCATACGGGCTGCGCCGGCCCCAGGCCAGCAGGCTCTGCCACCACGGGTTGTCGGCGCCGCCCACGGCCATGTGATTGGACACGGTGTCGAGGATCAGCCCCATGCCGTGCTGGCGCAAGGCGGCTACGAGGCGCTCCAGCGCGGCCTCGCCACCGAGCTCCGGGTTGACCTGGGTCGGGTCGACGACATCGTAGCCGTGGCGCGAGCCGGCGCGCGCCTTGAGGATCGGCGAGGCGTACACATGGCTGATGCCCAGCTGAGCGAAGTAGGGCACCAGCGGCACGGCATGGTCGAGGGTGAAGTCGCTGTGCAGTTGCAGGCGCACGGTCGCGGTCAATGGCTTCATCGGTCACGCTCCCAGGCTTGTTCGCGGGCTTGGGCCAGCAGCTCCAGGCGGCGTGCGGCGTCTTCGTCATCGAGCAGTTCAGCCACCGGCGCGGCGAAACGCCGACGCCAGTTGGGGTGGCCTTGGGTGGTTCCCGGCAGGTTGGGTTGCTCATCGCTGCCGAGCAGGTCTTCCAGCGGAATCAGCACCAACGGTGCGCGGGTATGGCCGACGTAGCGGATGGCGGCATCGATCAAGGCATCGTTGTCCGCCTGCGGGCCGTAGTTGGCTTCCAGGGTACGGCGCAGGCCGTCTCGCTCCTTCTGCCGTTCGTGCCGCCAGTGCAGCTCGCGGGTGGCGTCGATCAGGTGCAGGCGCTGGCTCCAGTCGATGTCGCGACTCTGCAGCCAGCCGGCCAGCGGTGCCAGGTCGTGGGTGCCGGTGGTGGCCAGGGCGTTGTCCGGCCAGTCGAGGATCGGCTTGAAGTGCCCGGGCTGGGTCTGTTCGAAGGGCAGCACACGCATGCCCAATACTGCTTTTTCGGCTAGCTGTTCGCGCAGGCCTTCGGGCACCGTGCCAAGGTCTTCGCCGAGGATGATCGCCTGGTGGCGCACCGACTCCAGGGCCAGCAGGCGCAGCAGGTCTTGCAGCGGATAGTGGAGGTAGGCGCCTTCGCTCGGCTTGCAGCCACGCGGGATCAGCCACAGCCGGCGCAGGCCCATCACATGGTCGATGCGCAGGCCGCCCGCGTGCGCCAGGTTAGCCCGCAGCATTTCGATGAAGGCGCGGTAGCCATTGCGCTTGAGGCCTTCGGGGGAGAACGCGCAGATGCCCCAGTCCTGCCCGGCGCGGTTGAGGATGTCGGGTGGCGCGCCGACCTTGAGGTTGGCCAGCAACTCGTCCTGGCGGCTCCAGGCCTGGCTGCCGGCACCGTCGGCGCCCACCGCCAGGTCGGCGATCAGGCCGACCGCCATGCCATTGCTGCGCGCGGCCTCCTGGGCGCGTTGCAGGCTGCGTTCGGTCAGCCATTGGCAAAAGGCGTGGAACTCGACCTTGGCCGGGTAGGCGTCGGCGAAGGCTTCGACTTCGGGGTGGTAAGGGTCGTGCCAGGCGCTGGGCCAGTTGCGCCAGTCGCCGCCCAGGCCATGGTCGACGGCTTGCGCCTGCAGCACTTCGAAACGGCAGTGGTGCTCCAGCGCCTGGCCTGCCGCCTCGCGGAAGCTGTCGAAATCGTTGCGCAACGGGTGCTCGCCCTGGCTGAAGTCCTGGTACAGCGCTTCGAGCAGGTGGAGCCGGGCGTTGGCAGCCCGTGGCCAGTCCACCAGCGGGCGCTGTTCCAGGTCTTCGAGGGTTTCTTCCAGGCCGCAGGCCTCGATGGCCATGCGCACGGCACGCTCGCCGAGAATGGCCGCGGGGCTGGCATAGAGGGTGTTGAGCAGCAGGCGGCTGGACGGTGAATAGGGGCTGTAGTGCAACTGATCGACCGCCGACAGGGCATGGATCGGGCTGATGGCCAAGGCATCGGCCCCGCGCTCGGCGGCGCTGCGGGCCAGTTGCTCCAGCGCCAGGCAGTCGCCGAAACCGCCGTCGCCCGTGCGGCGCAGGCTGTACAGCTGCACGGCAAGGCCCCAGCAGCGCGGCGGTGGCGGCTGCACGGCGTCTTGCAGGCCATGGCAGCGCGGCGGCGCCACGGCCAGGGTGAAGCTGCGACCGTCGATTGCGACCTGGTGGTAGCCGATGGGCAGCTCGCCCGGCAGGCGCGCCTGGGCGTCGAGGGCGACGCTGCGCTGGCTGCCATCCTCCAGCGTGCACTGTGCAGCGCTGGCGGGCTTGAAGTAGTGGGCCAGCGCGAGCGGTTGGCCAACATCGGCGGTCAGCAGTGGCGGCAGGTGCTGGCGGTCCTCGGCGGTTTCCACCGCTTGCAGGCTGCTGCGGATGGCGCTGTCGTCGGCGGCCGGGTGGCCGAGGCCTTCGAGGACCTTGCGCAGCACCTCATCGGTCACCTGCTGCGGGCGGTTGTTGGCGTCGATCCAGTCGCGGGCCAGGCCGACACGGGCGGCCAGGCGGTGCAGGACGGTTTCGCTCATGGGCTCTCCTGGCCAGGTGCAAGCAGGCTGACCACGCAGCTGTAGGCAGACAGCGTGGTGTCGGGGTGCTGGGTGTCGCTGCTGTCGAACAGGCGGTTTTCGGCGGCGGGCAAGGCGACCGCCTGCGGCGTGGCTGCCAGGTTCAGGTCGATGCGCAAGGTATTGCCATCGCCCAGGCGCCAGCGTGCGGTCAAGGCCTTGTCGCCCAGCACCTCGGTGCCCAGCGCGCGGCAGCCGGGCAGGTGCGGGATGACGTGGCGCTGGCGCAGCGCGAGCAGCTGTTGGTACAAGCCATGCCAGCCGGCGATGACTTCCTGGCGCTGTGGCCGTGAGGCTTCGAAGGTCTGTTCGGCATTGGGGTCGGGAATGCGCTCGCGCTGTGCGGGGTCGGTGAAGGCATTGAAGTGGGCGAACTCGCCGCGGCGGCCTTCGCGCACGGCATCGGCCAGTTCGTCGTGGAAGTCGGTGAAGAACAGGAACGGCCGGCAACTGCCGTCGTCGTCGCCCATGAACAGCAGCGGGATCATCGGTGCCAGCAGCAACAGCCCGGTCGCGGCCCGCAGGGCCGGTGGAGGGCACAGGCGCGTGAGGCGCTCACCCAGGGCGCGGTTGCCGATCTGGTCGTGGTTCTGCAGGAACAACACGAATGAACTGGGCGCGAGGTGGCCGCTGGGTTCGCCGCGTGGCGTGCCGTGGCGGTTGGCCTGGCCCTGGAACACGAAGCCTTCGGCCAGGCAGCGGGCCAACTGGTCGATGGGCCGTTGCTGGTAGTCGGCGTAGTAGCCTTCGGTTTCGCCGGTCAGCAGTACATGCAGGGCATTGTGGCCGTCATCGTTCCACTGGGCATCGAAGCCCTGTTCGAGCAACGCGGCCTGGTTGTGCTCGTTCTCCAGCACCAGCCAGACGTGTCGGCCGGGTTCCACGGCGGCGCGCACCCGCTGGGCCAGCTCGACGAGAAAGTCGGGCTGGTCGATGGCGTGCACCGCGTCCAGGCGAAGACCGTCGCAGCGGTATTCGCACAGCCACATCAGGGCGTTCTGAATGAAGTACTCGCGCACCTGGGGGCGGCGAAAATCGATGGCGACGCCCCAGGGCGTCTGCCGGTCCTCGCGAAAGAACGGGCTGGCGTACTGGTGCAGGTAATTGCCGTCGGGGCCGAAATGGTTGTAGACCACGTCCACCAGCACCATCAGCCCCTGGCCGTGGGCGCGGTCGACCAGCGCGCACAGTTGCTCGGGGCTGCCGTAACTGTGCTGCGGTGCATAGGGCAGCACGCCGTCGTATCCCCAGTTGCGCTCGCCGGGGAACTGCCCGAGGGGCATCAGCTCGATGGCGCTGATGCCCAGCTCGGCCAGGCGCGGCAGATGGCGGGCAACCCCGTCGTAGCCATCGAGCACACCGACGTGCAGCTCCTGGATCACCGCTTCGTGCCACGGGCGCCCTTGCCAGGGGTGTTGCCAGGCATAGGCCTGGGTGTCGACCAGCTGGCTCGGGCCCTGTACACCTTCAGGCTGGTAGCGCGACGCCGGGTCGGCCACCTGCAGTTGGCCGTCGATGCGGTAGTGGTAACGGTCTCCGGCCTGGCACGGGGCTACCCCCGTGAACCAGCCATCATCATCGGGCAGCAGCGCGATGGCCGGCTGCTGCTCCAGTTCCAAGCTCACGCTGCGCGCATCGGGCGCCCACAGGGCGAAACGCGCCGACGTGGCGTCCAATAGGTGTGCGCCATGCCTGTGCATCTTCGACCCTCGCTCAGTAGTGGCTGAACTGTGTCTGCTTGACCAGGTCCTCGTAGAGGCGGGCATAGGGTTCCACCGCCTGGCACCAGTTGAACGGCTGGGTCATGGACAGGCAGCGCATGGCATTGAGCAGGTTCTTCTTGCCGTAGACATAGAAGGCGCGGCTCAGCGCCTCGCGGTAGCTTTCCACGGTCGACTCATCGAACAGGAAACCGGTGACGCCATTCTCGATGGTGTCGGCAAGGCCGCCGGTGTTGCGTGCCACCGGCAACGAACCGAAACGCTGCGCGTACATCTGGCTCAGGCCGCAGGGCTCGTAGCGCGAAGGCATGAGCAAGAAATCGCTGCCGGCGAATATGCGTCGGGCGTCGGTTTCATTGAAGCCGATGCGTACACCGATGCGGCCCGGATGGCGCACTGCCAGCTCGCGCATGGCCTGTTCTTCTTCCGGCTCGCCGCGCCCGATAATGGCGATCTGGCCGCCCTGTTCGACGATGTAGTCGGCCACGCCCAGGGTCAGGTCCAGGCCTTTCTGATAGACCAGGCGCGAGACCACGGCGAACAGCGGCCCGGTAGAGGGTTCCAGCTCGAACAGGCGGCGCACTTCTTCGGTATTGCGCGCCTTGCCGTCCCAGTCGTTGATGCTGAAGTTGTGCTGCAGGTGCTTGTCGGTGGCCGAGTCCCAGCTTTCGTCGATGCCGTTGGGAATGCCGCCGAGCAGGCCTTGCTGGGCCTTGCTGGCGAGGAAGCCATGCAGGCCGCAGCCGAATTCCGGGGTGGTGATCTCACGGGCGTAGGTGGCGCTGACCGTGGTGATGTGGCTGGAGTAGGCAAGGCCGGCCTTGAGGAACGACAGCTTGCCGTAGAACTCCATGCCTTCCTGTTGCATGGCATGGTCCGGGATCGCCAGCTCCGGGCTGCAGGCACGGCTGTACACGCCCTGGTAGGCCAGGTTGTGAATGGTGAACAGGGTCGGTGTGTTCAACCCGCGCCAGTGCATGTAGGCCGGGGCCAGGCCGGCAGGCCAGTCATGGGCATGCACCACTTCGGGCTTCCAGTGGATCTTGCCTTCACCCGCAGCAATCTCGGCGGCGGCCAGGCCCAGGCGGGCGAAACGGATGTGGTTGTCGGGCCAGTCGCGACCGTTGTTGGCACCATAGGGTGTGCCGTCGCGCTGGTACAGCTCGGGGCAGATCAGCACGTAGATGACCAGGCCGTCGGCCAGGTCCATGCGGCCGATCTTGCACGGCGGCAGGGCCGCGTGGCCACCCAGCTCGCCGACGATATGGATGGGGTTGTCGCTTTCCATTACCTGGCGGTAGCCGGGGATCAGGACCCGGACATCATGCAGGTGTGCCAGTGCCCGTGGCAGCGCCGCGGACACGTCGCCCAGGCCGCCGGTCTTGACCAGGTCGGCGATTTCCGAGGTGACGAACAGGATCTTGCGCTTGTTGGGATTGTGCTGGCGCTGGGCGCCAGGTGCCTTGGCTGTCGTGGCGAAGTCCGGGGTGAGCGGCTCGCGGTTTTCCGGGTTGAATGACTCTACGTGAGGTTCGACAGCGGCACTGATCATACTTCTCTCCGTCCCTATGTTGTGGCCGGGTGTTGGCACCCGTTCTCTTATTTCGTCTTGGTGATCTCTGGTTCGTATCTTGGTAGTGCGGTCCTTGCCCCAGGGTCGTGCGCACAGGCACAGCGCAATCGGCATTCCGGCCGAAGGCGATTGAACTGGGTGGGGTGGGTCGATGCTGGCGAGGGAGGCCCCTTTGCCATGACCTACTTATGTTGCTGACCTGCCACCTTTTGCAAAAGTTCGACTTTCTTTCTGTCGCTTCTTCCCTGAGCAAATGGCGGGCCGAAACTGAGTGTAGGAGAGAAGGAGATAAAAAGGTGACCCGCTGGTCACTTTCGTTATGTGGCGCGCTAGACGCAAACGTTGGCGTTTGTCACTCGATGTGAAAAGAGGATTTGCCAAGCGATTTTGAAGGGAGGGCGTGCATGATTTTGCAGCGGGCAGGGAGCAGTTTTGCACCGAAGCGGGGCATGCGCCCCGCAGCGTGAAGTTCAGCCCGAGGGCAGTAGCGAAGAGTGATGGTGGCTGATCAGCCACTGCTGTCCATCCCAGCGGTAAGTGAAGCTGTAACGCGCAGCGACCTGCTTGCCGCTGGCGGCAAAATCGAAGGTATAGAGGCCCGCGAGGGTCGCCGTGTTGCAGGCACTCTGAAAGTGATGGCTGTCGAGCTTGCCGCTGGGTTTGTCGGCCAGAAAATGCCGGAAGTAGTCGATGCGCTCTTGCGGGGTCAGGCGCGGTTGACTCGACACAGTGGGCAGCAGCAGGGCGTCGTTCTGGTAAAGCAGGGCAACCTGTTCCGGGTCACCGCTGATGAGGCTGTCGTTCCATCTTTCGAAGAGCGCGAGGGCGTGTTCTTCGGTGACGCTCTGGCAGCTTTGGGCTGCAGCCTGAATGGGCAGCGTAGTGACGGCTGACAAGGCGATGGGCAAGCAGTATTTCGCGACTTTCATGGTAGCTCCGTTGCACGCGGGCACCTGGCAGGGCCCTTGACGCGGGCCACTTTAGAAAGTGCCCTGCGGCTCAGCTATCGGAGATACCTTGGGTCAAGTGGCGATTCTTCTGCGCCTGGATCGGAAGCTGACAGGGTGGGAGCAATGCAGCTCCCACGGGAGGAAGGGGTCAAAGGTTCACGGATTTGTCGCCGGAACGCGACTGTTCCAACAGCATGTGCAACTGAGCGACCTGCTGGCGCAGCTGGTCACGTTCGTCCTTCAGTTTACGCAGCTCATCACGGCGCACGGAGACATAGAGGGTCTGGGTTGGAGTGGCAGGCATCAAGGTACCCATAAGCACACCTCGCGGTTTTGGCTGGTGACAGTAAAAGCGTAGTCGCTTCATGCGGGGCGCATTCTGAATTCTTTCGCCGTCCATGGGAACTTTTTTGTTTGGCGTTGTCTCGCCGCTCGTCGCTGAACCCTCACGCTGCGGGCTGGACTAATCTGTGAAGCTGAACTGCGTTGTCATTCATTTCCACAGGGGAGCATCGGCTCATGCAACTGGGAATCGTCGGGCTGGGCCGCATGGGCGGCAATATCGCAAGGCGCCTGATGCGCGCCGGTCACCGCACGGTGGTCAATGACCGCAACCGTGACGCTATCAAAGGGCTGGAAGGAGAGGGCGCCCAAGGCGCCCACGACCTGGGCGCGCTGGTGCAGAAGCTCAAGGCACCGCGCGCGGTGTGGGTGATGTTGCCGGCAGGCGAGCCCACCGAGCAGACCATCGCGCAACTGGCCGAGCTGCTGGAGCCGGGCGATGCGATCATCGACGGCGGCAACACCTTCTACAAGGACGACATGCGCCGCGCCAGCGAACTGGCCAAGCGCGGATTGCACTACCTGGATGTCGGCACTTCGGGTGGCGTCTGGGGCCTTGAGCGTGGCTACTGCATGATGATCGGCGGCGAGAAGGACGTGTTCGAACGCCTGGAACCGCTGTTCAAGGCCCTGGCACCGGGGGTGGGCGACATCCCACGCACCCACGGCCGCCAAGGTGAGCACCAGCGCGCCGAGCATGGCTATATTCATGCCGGCCCGCCAGGCGCCGGGCATTACGTGAAGATGGTTCACAACGGAATCGAATACGGCCTGATGCAGGCCTACGCCGAGGGCTTCGACCTGCTGCGCAGCAAAGGCGGCGCGCAATTGCCCGAGGACCAGCGCTTCGACCTGGATGTGGCCGAGATCGCGGAAGTGTGGCGTCGCGGCAGCGTGGTCACTTCATGGTTGCTCGACCTCACCGCCGATGCCCTGGTAGCCGACCCGCAGCTGGCGCAATTCAGCGGCTCGGTGTCCGACAGTGGCGAAGGCCGTTGGACCATCGACGCCGCCGTGGAACAAGCCGTGCCGGTACCGGTGTTGTCCAGCGCGCTGTTCGCCCGCTTCCGTTCGCGCCAGCAGCAGGGCACGTATGGCGACAAGATCCTCTCGGCCATGCGCCTGGGCTTCGGTGGCCACGTCGAGAAGAAAGACGCATGACAAAACAGACGATTCCCGCGGCTCCTCCCTGCACCTTGTTCCTGTTCGGCGCCAATGGCGACCTGGTCAAGCGCTTGCTGATGCCCGCGCTGTACAACCTGGACCGTGACGGTTTGCTCGACCGCAACCTGCGCATCGTCGGCGTCGACCACAACGCCGCCACGGCCGAGGCATTCGCCGAGCGCCTGCACGGGTTCATGCGCGAGCGCGACAAAGGCGGCGAGGGCGCCAATAAATGCCTGGACGAAAAACGCTGGGCACGCCTGGCCAAGCGTCTGGACTACCAGACCGGCGACTTCCTCGACCCTGCTACCTATGCGGCCCTGGCCAAGCGCATCGACAAGACAAGCCATGGCAACGCCGTGTTCTACCTGGCCACTTCGCCACGCTTCTTCCCCGAAGTGGCCCAGCGTTTGGGCGAAGCCGGATTGCTCGACGAGTCGGGCGGCGGTTTTCGCCGGGTGGTGGTGGAAAAACCGTTCGGCACCGACCTGGCCAGCGCCGAGGCCCTCAATGCCTGCCTGTTGAAGGTGATGAGCGAGCGGCAGATCTACCGCATCGACCATTACCTGGGCAAGGAAACGGTACAGAACATCCTGGTCAGCCGTTTTTCCAACGGCCTGTTCGAATCGTTCTGGAACAACCATTACATCGACCATGTGCAGATCACTGCTGCCGAAACCGTGGGCGTCGAGACCCGCGGCGCGTTCTACGACAACACCGGTGCCTTGCGTGACATGGTGCCCAATCACCTGTTCCAGCTGCTGGCCATGGTTGCCATGGAGCCGCCCGCGGCGTTTGGCGCCGACCCCGTGCGTGGGGAAAAGGCCAAGGTCATCGGTGCCATTCGCCCCTGGACGGCGAAGATGGCCCTGAAGAATTCGGTACGTGGCCAGTACACGGCGGGCAAGCAGGGCCGCAAACAGCTGCCGGGTTATCGGCAGGAAGACCGGGTTGCGGCCGACAGCCAGACCGAAACCTACGTTGCCCTGAAGGTGATGATCGACAACTGGCGCTGGGCCGGGGTGCCGTTCTACCTGCGCACCGGCAAGCGCATGAGCGTGCGTGACACCGAGATCGCCATCTGTTTCAAGCCGGCGCCTTATGCGCAGTTTCGCGAGTCGGAGCTGGAGCGGCCCAAGCCCAACTACCTGAAGATTCAGATCCAGCCCAACGAGGGCATGACGTTCGACCTGCAGGCCAAGCGGCCCGGGCCTGAGCTGGTGATGGAGAATGTCCAGCTTGGTTTTGCCTACAAGGACTTCTTCAAGATGACCCCGGCGACCGGCTACGAGACCTTGATCTATGACTGCCTGACGGGTGACCAGACCTTGTTCCAGCGGGCCGACAACATCGAGAACGGCTGGCGCGCGGTGCAGCCGTTTCTGGATGCCTGGGCGCAGGAGGGCGAGGTGCATGAATACCCGGCGGGTGAGGATGGGCCAGAGGCCGGTGATGAACTGCTGGCCCGTGACAAGCGTGAATGGCACAAGCTGGGGTGACTGATCGTTTTGTGTCAACTGTGCCGGCCTCTTCGCGGGACAAGCCCGCTCCCACAGGATCAATTCAAGGTTCGAGGCTGGTGGTGAACCTGTGGGAGCG
>NZ_AKJC01000022.1 GCF_000282535.1 Pseudomonas sp. GM84
GGGCTTGCCCCGCGAAGAGGCTCTCTGCAACACCGCAACACCCGCGTGACCTCATAAAACAATTACAAAACCCAGAGATCGCTTGCCATGACCCCCGAACACATCGAAAGCATCAGCAATCACCCCGACTTCCAGCACCTGGTCCGGCGCAAGCGCCGTCTCAACGGCACCCTGACCCTGGCCATGCTGGTGATCTACTACGGCTTCGTCCTGCTGGTGGCGTTCTCCCCCAGCACCCTCGGCCAATCCCTGAGCGGCGGCGTGACCACCGTCGGCATGCTGGTCGGTGTGCTCATGGTGCTGCTGTCGTTCGCCCTCACCGGCATCTACGTGCACCGCGCCAACAATGTGCTCGACCCGCTCAACGACAAGGTCAAGCAGGAGTGCGCGCAATGAACTGGACCGCCATCTCGATGTTCATGGTGTTCGTCTGCTTCACCTTGCTGGTGACCCGCTGGGCCGCCCTGCGTACCCGCTCGGCCAGCGACTTCTACACCGCAGGCGGCGGCCTGACCGGCATGCAGAACGGCCTGGCGATCGCCGGTGACATGATCAGCGCCGCGTCCTTCCTGGGCATATCCGCGATGATGTTCATGAACGGCTACGACGGCCTGCTGTATGCCCTGGGCGTGCTGGCCGGCTGGCCGATCATCCTGTTCCTGATCGCCGAGCGCCTGCGCAACCTGGGCAAGTACACCTTCGCCGACGTGGTGTCGTACCGCCTGGCGCAAACCCCGGTACGCCTGAGCTCGGCGTTCGGCACCCTGGCCGTGGCGCTGATGTACCTGGTGGCGCAGATGGTCGGCGCCGGCAAGCTGATCGAACTGCTGTTCGGCATCGACTACTTGTACGCGGTGATGCTGGTCGGTGTGCTGATGGTCGCCTACGTCACCTTCGGCGGCATGCTGGCCACCACCTGGGTGCAGATCATCAAGGCAGTCATGCTGCTGTCGGGCACCACCTTCATGGCCTTCATGGTGCTCAAGCACTTCGGTTTCAGCACCGAGGCGATGTTCGCCAGTGCCGTGGCCGTGCATGCCAAGGGCCAGGCGATCATGGCGCCGGGCGGCCTGCTGTCGAACCCGGTGGATGCGATTTCCCTGGGGCTGGGCATGATGTTCGGCACGGCGGGCCTGCCGCATATCCTGATGCGCTTCTTCACCGTCAGCGATGCCAAGGAAGCGCGCAAGAGCGTGTTCTATGCCACCGGCTTCATCGGCTACTTCTACCTGCTGCTGATCGTCATCGGCTTCGGCGCCATCGTCATGGTCGGCACCGAGCCTGCCTACCGCGATGCCGCCGGCGCGATCATCGGCGGCGGCAACATGGTCGCCGTGCACCTGGCACAGGCAGTAGGCGGCAACCTGTTCCTCGGCTTCATCTCCGCCGTGGCGTTCGCCACCATCCTTGCCGTGGTCGCGGGCCTTGCGCTTTCCGGCGCTTCGGCGGTGTCCCACGACCTTTATGCCTGCGTGGTGCGCAAAGGCCAGGCCACGGAACAGCAAGAAATGCGCGTGTCGCGTATCGCCACCCTGGTGATCGGCATGCTGGCGGTGGTGCTGGGCCTGGTGTTCGAGTCGCAGAACATTGCCTTCCTCTCTGGCCTGGTGCTGGCCGTGGCGGCGTCGGTCAACTTCCCGGTGCTGCTGCTCTCGATGTTCTGGAAAGGCCTGACCACGCGCGGCGCGGTCATTGGCAGCATGGCCGGCCTGGTGTCGGCGATCGTGCTGGTGGTGCTGGGCCCGGCGGTGTGGGTCAACGTGCTGCACAACCAACAGGCGCTGTTCCCCTACAGCAACCCTGCGCTGTTCTCCATGAGCCTGGCGTTCCTCAGTGCCTGGGCGTTCTCGGTGACGGACAGCTCCGAACGTGCCCGTGAAGAGCGTGGGCGCTACCTGGGCCAGTTCATCCGTTCCATGACCGGAATCGGCGCCGCCGGCGCCAGCAAGCACTGATCGTTGACTCTGTCGGGTATAACAACAATGAACCGCATGCACCTGAAATCCGCCGCCTGGCTGGCCACCCTCGCCCTGCCCTTGCCGGCCGTGGCCGACTTCATCGGCGACAGCCATGCGCGGCTGGACCTGCGCAACCACTACATCAACCGCGACTTTCGCCAGGACAATGCGCCCCAGGCCAAGGCAGAAGAATGGGGCCAAGGCTTCACCGCGCGCTTCGAGTCCGGTTTCACCGACGGCCCGGTCGGCGTCGGCCTGGATGCCATGGGCCAGTTGGGCATCAAGCTCGACTCCAGCCCAGACCGGCGCAACACCGGGCTGCTGCCGTTCGGCCCGAACAGCCATGAACCGGTGGACAACTACAGCGAACTGGGCCTGACCGGCAAGGTACGCGTGTCCAAGAGCACCCTGCGCATGGGCACCCTGCAGCCGATGCTGCCGGTGGTCATGTACAACGACACGCGCCTGTTGTCCTCGACCTTCCAGGGCGGCCAGCTGACCAGCCAGGACATCGGCAACCTGACGCTCAACGCCGGGCGTCTGGACAAGGTCAACCTGCGTGATTCGTCCGGCCGCGACGACATGGGCCTGGGCGCCGCCACCAGCGATCACCTGGATTTCGCCGGTGGCAGCTACGCGATCACCCCACAGACGACCGTCAGCTATTACTACGGCAAGCTCGAAGACATCTACCGCCAGCAGTTCGTCGGCCTGGTCGACACCCGCCCGCTGGGTGAAGGCTTGAGCCTGCGCAGCGACCTGCGCTACTTCGACAGCCGCAACGACGGCGCCGAGCGCGCCGGCAACATCGACAACCGCAACTTCAACGCCATGTTCACCCTGGGCGTGCGGGCCCACAAGTTCACCGCCGCCTGGCAACAGATGTCCGGTGACAGCGCCTTCCCGTTCGTCAATGGCGGCGACCCGTTCACCGTCAACCTGGTGACCTTCAACACCTTCACCCGCGCCGGGCTCGACTCCTGGCAGCTGCGCTACGACTACGACTTCGTCGCGCTGGGCATTCCCGGCCTGAGCTTCATGACCCGCTACACCGACGGCCGCCACGCCGAAACCGCCACGGTCAGCAATGGCCGTGAGCGCGAGCGTGACACCGACCTGACCTACGTCATCCAGAGCGGCCCGTTCAAGGACGTGAGCCTGCGCTGGCGCAACGTCACCTTCCGTTCCGGCAATGGCCTGACCAACGCCGTGGACGAAAACCGCCTGATCATCGGCTACACCCTGGCGCTGTGGTAACAGCGCCCCCCTATTCGAGAATGGAGAACAGCATGTCTGACGCCCCAACCCTGCAGAGCTTCATCGCCGGTCGCTGGATCGGCCAACACGGCGCCCAGGCCCTGCGCAGTGCCCTCGACGGCCACGTCCTGGCCTACAGCCACGAAGAGCGCCCGGATTTTGCCGAAGCCGTGGACTTCGCCCGCGCTCGCGGCCTGGCCGCGCTCATGGCCATGGACTTCCAGCAGCGCGCCGCGCGCCTCAAAGCGCTGGCCCTGTACCTGGCCGAGCGCAAGGAGCAGCTCTACGCACTGTCCCACCACAGCGGCGCTACCCGTGCCGACAGCTGGATCGACATCGAAGGCGGCAATTCCACCTTGTTCGCCTACGCGGGCATCGGCAGCCGCGAGCTGCCCTCGGGCAACCTGGTGCACGAAGGCCCGGCGATCCCGCTGGGCAAGCAAGGTCATTTCGCCGGTAGCCATATCCTGGTGCCGCGTGCGGGCGTTGCCGTGCACATCAATGCCTTCAACTTCCCGATCTGGGGCATGTTGGAAAAGTTCGCCCCGACCTTCCTGGCCGGCATGCCTTGCATCGTCAAGCCCGCGACCTCCACCAGCTACCTGACCGAAGCCGTGGTGCGCCTGATGAATGCCTCGGGTCTGTTGCCCGAGGGCAGCCTGCAACTGGTGATCGGCAGCACGGGCGACCTGCTCGACCGCCTGCAGGGCCAGGACGTGGTGACCTTCACCGGTTCCGCCGACACCGCCGCCAAGCTGCGCGTCACACCGAACCTGATCCGCCACTCGGTGCCGTTCACCGCCGAGGCCGATTCGCTCAACTGCGCCATCCTCGGCCCGGATGTCACGCCGGACAGCGAAGAGTTCGAGCTGTACATCAAGGAAGTGGTCCGCGAAATGACCACCAAGGCCGGGCAGAAATGCACCGCCATCCGCCGCGCCATCGTACCGGCCAAGCACCTGGACGCCGTCGCCACGCGCCTGCGTGAGCGCCTGAGCAAGGTGGTGGTCGGCGATCCGTCGGTGGAAGGCGTGCGCATGGGCGCCCTGGCCTCCCATGATCAGCAGCGTGACGTTGGTGAGCGCGTGCAGAGCCTGCTGCAGAGCTGCGATCAGCTGTTCGGCGCCAGCGACGGCTTCAGCCCACGTGGCGAAGGGGTTGCCGAAGGTGCCTTCTTCGCCCCAACCCTGCTGCAGGCCCGCGACCCGCATGCCGAGGGCGGTGCCCACGATATCGAGGCGTTCGGCCCGGTCAGCACGCTGATGGCCTATGACGACCTGGACGAAGCCCTGGCCCTGGCCGCGCGCGGCAAAGGCAGCCTGGTCGCCTCGCTGGTAACCGCCGACCGCGCCGTGGCCGCCAAGGCCATCCCGGTCGCCGCCGCCTGGCACGGTCGCCTGCTGGTGCTGGACAGCGAAGCTGCGAAAGAATCCACCGGCCACGGCTCGCCGCTGCCACAGCTCAAGCACGGCGGCCCCGGCCGCGCCGGTGGTGGCGAGGAGCTGGGCGGTCTGCGCGCGGTCAAGCACTACCTGCAGCGTGCTGCCGTACAGGGTTCGCCGAGCATGCTCAGCGCCGTAACTGGTGAGTATGTGCGCGGTGCCGAGGTGATCGAGACCGAAGTGCATCCGTTCCGTCGCTACTTCGACGAGCTGCGCATCGGCGAGTCGCTGCTGACCCACCGCCGCACCGTGACCGAAGCGGACCTGGTCAACTTCGGTTGCCTGTCGGGCGATCACTTCTACATGCACTTCGACGAGATCGCGGCCAAGGAATCGCAATTCGGCAAACGCATCGCCCATGGCTACTTCGTGCTGTCGGCGGCGGCCGGGTTGTTCGTGTCGCCGGGTGCAGGACCGGTGCTGGCCAACTACGGGCTGGATACCCTGCGCTTCATCAACCCGGTGGGCATCGGCGACACCATCCAGGCGCGCCTGACCTGCAAACGCAAGATCGACCAGGGCAAGACCAGCCCGCTGGGGCAGCCGCAGGGTGTGGTGGCGTGGGATGTGGAGGTGACCAACCAGCTGGGTGAGCTGGTGGCCAGCTATGACATTCTGACCTTGGTGTTGAAGCGGGAGGGTTCAGAGGCAGGTCGGTAGAAGTTTACCGCCCTTGAAATCGAGCGCCGCCTTCGCGGCGCTTCGCGGGACAAGCCCGCTCCCACAGGTTCGCCGCAAACGTCAGCAAATGGGGTGTACCTGTGGGAGCGGGCTTGTCCCGCGAAGAGGCCGGTCCAGACAACTCAGCACGTACCTGACGCCATTGGTCGGGGCTGGCTGCACATAAAGCGATCATCCTCTCCTGCGCAGCACTCCAACGTGCATCAACCACCGCGGAGACTGTCATGAACGACCTACTGCAAATGGGCGGCGGCAACGCCCAGGATGACTGGCCCGAACTGGACCCGGAACGCAACGACCGGGCCGACGACCCGGATGCCGACCCCAACGTCGCCGACGACGATCAGCGTCAGCCTGGCGTACCGGCCAGCGACCCCGAATCGGGCGCTTGATGGGTCGACTGGGGTTTGTCCCCGGACACCCGCCAACGCACTTCGGTAATCCCGTACCGCTCGGCCATGGGCCTGCTGACCTTCTTGATCTTCTCCCGTCCGAACTTGGGAATGATGCCGATCCCCGCATCGCAGCTCGCCCAATGCCAAGCCTCGGCGTTGTCCAGCCGGTCCAGGCGAATGATGAAGTTGCGCGGCTCACCGTGCAGTTGGTAGTCGATGATGTACAGCTGGGGATTAGGCATCACGCGGCCCTCCTGTTCTCCATGGATGACACTTCATGGAGTGATGCCGCGCAGGAAAGATTCAAAAAATTGTCGAACAATCTGAAGCGAGGCCCGCAGGCCCCGCTGATTCGCTGTTCAATGGGGCTGACGCCCGCCACCGTGGCTGTTCTGCCCACCCTTGCGGCCTGCTTGCGCTGCCCGCTCACGGTCATTGGCAAAATTGCCGCCAGAAGCCTGGCCGCCCTTGTGGCCTGCGCGGGATGCTCGCTCGCGGTCATTGGCGAAGTTACCGGGGTTGGTTTCCTTGCTGCCGCCACGTCGTCCGGTCCGCTCTTGCTCATCCGACATGTCGTATCTCCTTGCATTGTGATGGATTTGGACGCATGAATCGTTGCCATGCCCTGTTTCCGAACCATTGCGGCGCGCGTCTGCTCAATCGGATTGACCGGGGCTGACCGGTGGCACGAAACACCGCCAAGGCAAATGCTTGCGCACAGGATTTCGGCGTTGAACAGAACGTTCATTGCAACACGCTGACCAATCCCTTAAACAACAGGGATTCACCGCAGGAGGTTGCATGAAGCCAGTCAAACACCGGGCAACCATCATCTGCCGGCATGGCAAGCACACGCACAAATGGCTGTGGGTGCGAAAATCCAAGGGGGCGTGGACCTTGCCGGGTGGCAAGGTCGAGCCCGGCGAGACGCCCCGCCAGGCGGCCATGCGCGAGTTGCTGGAGGAAACCGGGTTGCAGGCTGACGAACTGACCTTCTTGATGCGCTACGAAACGCTGGAGCGGGTGCATTACGTATTTGCCGCCGATTTCGCCGATGCACCGCGGCCAACGGCGCGCAAGGAGATCGCCGAGTGCTGCTTCCAGCACCTGGAGCAGCTGCCAGCGCTCAAGTGCGAGATCAAGCGGTTGATCCAGGCCCTGCTCGCCTGCGACCGGGTGCTGGCCGCTTCGGTGCGCTAAACCCAGCCGCTTCGGTGCCACCGTCACGCATGCACGCTCCACTGGGCAACCTCGGCCTCCATGGGCATTTCATCGATGGCCTGGATCATTCCGCTGTCCAGCGCCTCCTGAGGCCCCAGGATACGCGGATAGGCCATCAGGTAGCGCGTTGTGTCCAGCACCTCGCTGGCGCCCTCGGTACGTTCGGCGACGATCTGCGCGTACAGCCGCAAGTCATAATCCAGGCTCATCGCATACTCGGCCATGCGCGCATGGTCCACCGACCCGTGCAGCGTCCAGTGGAACGGGTGGAACAGGAACTTGCTGCGGGCGCAGGCGGTGCGGTGGTCGCCGGCAAGGAACAGGATATTGCCCATCGACTCGACGGTGCCCAGGTTATGGGTATGCAAGGGCACCGGCAGGCCGCGCAGGAAGTTGTACAGGGTGAAGCCGTAGCTGCACTCCCCGCCCATCGTGGCGATATTCAACTGCACCACGTCAGCGCCCTGTTGCAGTGCCTTGCCACAGGTGTTGATCAGGTTGCCGCAAGTGGATGAATTGATCGGTCCGGTGAAGTGGATGATGTGTCTGGCCATGCTTGCCTCCAAAGGTTGGCGGGTCATTCCAGTGAAACGGACAGACCTTCAGTCGCGTGCGTCTTCGTCGGTCGTTTGCCCATCGTCACTGCGCTCGCCCATCCGTTGATACTGCTTGCGCAGGGCATGCAACTGGGCGGGGTCCATGTCCTCCAGGTCCAGTAGCGCCTTGTGCGCACGGCGGGTGGTGCGCAGCAGTTCGTCGATCTTGATGTGCAGTTCGTCGTTGTCGCGGTTCTGGGTGTTCTGGATCAGGAACACCATCAGGAAGGTGATGATGGTGGTCGAGGTGTTGATCACCAGTTGCCAGGTGTCGTTGAAGTCGAACAGCGGTCCGCTGACGCCCCACACCAGGATCAGCAACAAGGCGACCCCGAAGGACCACGGGCGTCCGGTCCAATTGGCCAGCCATTGCGCGAAACGGTCGAATTTCATTCCAACGCTCCCAAGCAGGCTTTGTCCTTCGGTGGAAACGCCCACCACGGCAAAGTTCCCGCGCCTCGGACTGCCGGCCATTGATCAGACCACGCTGAACCGTTGCCCCTTCTGGTAGGTCGCAATTCCAGACGCCCTGATACGGAAGTGCCTTGCAATGGAGACGGCCATGAGCGATAGCTGCGCCAGACTGCCCGAGGTGGCCGCGGTGCACCGCCTGAACGTACTGACGATCAATGTGCACAAGGGTTTTACCCCGCTGAACCGGCGTTTCATCCTGCCCGAGTTGCGCGAAGCGGTGCGCGCCAGCGGTGCCGACCTGGTGTTTCTCCAGGAAGTACATGGCAGTCATGAGCAGCATGCCCAGCGCCATCCGGCGTGGCCGCAGACGCCCCAGTACGAATTTCTGGCCGACAGCATGTGGCCGCAGTTCGCCTATGGGCGCAACGCGGTCTACCCGCATGGCGACCATGGCAATGCCCTGTTGTCGAAATTCCCCATCGTCGAGCACCGCAACCTCGATATTTCGATCCACGGCAACGAGGAGCGCGGGCTGTTGCACTGTCGCCTGGACGTGCCCGGCCATGACCAGGTGCATGCGGTCTGCGTGCACCTGGGCCTGCGTGAAGCCCACCGGCAAAGCCAGGTGAGGCTGTTGCTCGACCTGCTGGACAGCTTGCCGGCCAGCGCGCCGGTAATCATCGCGGGCGATTTCAACGATTGGCGCCTGAAAGCCGATGCCGTGCTCTCGCAGCGCCTGGTGGAAGCCTTCGGCGAACGTTTCGGCAGCCCGGCGCGCAGCTTCCCGGCGCGTCTGCCACTGCTGCGCCTGGACCGCATCTACCTGCGCAATGCCATGCCGTGCAAAGCCCAGGTGCTGTCCAAATACCCGTGGTCGCACCTGTCCGACCATGCCCCGTTGGCTGCGGAGATCAACCTGTGAACAGACCTTGGGTGGAGGGCAACAGCGTCGAGCTGTTGGTCAATGGCGAGGGGTATTACCCCCGCGTGTTCGAGGCCATGGCCCAGGCGCAGGAAGAAATCCTGCTGGAAACCTTCATCATCTACGACGACAAGGTCGGCCAGCAGTTGCAACAGGTATTGATCGAAGCTGCGCAGCGCGGTGTTCGGGTGGAGCTGGCGGCAGATGGCTACGGCACGGCAGACCTGCCGGACGCCTTTCTTGCGGCGATGACCGAGGCGGGCGTGAGCTTTCACGCATTCGATCCGCAACCGCGCCTGGCCGGCATGCGCACCAACCTGTTCCGCCGCCTGCACCGCAAGATCGTGGTGGTCGACGGCAAGCGCGCGTTCATAGGCGGGATCAACTACAGCGCCGATCACCTGGAAGACTTTGGCCCGATGGCCAAGCAGGACTATGCCGTGGAGGTCTGTGGGCCGGTGGTGGCGCAGGTGCATGCGTCGAGCCGGCGGCTGATGGCGCCGGTGCTCGATCCGCCCAGCGAGGTCCGCCCCGCCGTCGCCAGCGCCGGGTCGGCCAGCGCCGTGCTGGTCGAGCGCGACAATGCGCGGCGCAGCACCGAGATCGAGGCCTGCTATCTGGAGGCCTTTCGCAGCGCACGTCAGCGCATCGTGGTGGCCAATGCCTACTTCTTTCCCGGCTACCGCCTGTTGCGCGAGATGCGCAATGCCGCGCGACGCGGCGTAGAGGTCACGCTGATCCTGCAAGGCCAGCCGGACATGCGCTGGGTACGCGCCCTGTCGCGGCTGCTGTACAACTACCTGCTGCGCGATGGGGTGCATATCCACGAGTACTGCCAGCGACCGCTGCACGGCAAGGTGGCGCTGGTCGACGATCAGTGGTCGACCGTGGGGTCGAGCAACCTCGACCCGCTGAGCCTGTCGTTCAACCTTGAAGCGAACCTGTTGATCCGCGACCGTGCCTTCAACCAGCACCTCTACCAGCACCTGACCGGGTTGGCCAGCGAACAGTGCAAGCGGGTGACCCTGGAACGCATGGTGCGCGGTTACTGGTGGCGCGCGCCGTTGATCTTCATGTGTTTCCACGTTATCCGCCACTTCCCGCGCATTGCCGGCTGGTTCCCCGCACATCGGCAGCGCCTGCGTTCGGTACAGCCCGAGGTGCAGGCCCAGGGCGACCTACACGAGGGCAAAACCTGATGACCGACAAACCCTGGCAGACCTGGGGCAAGCGCGTTCTGACCGTGCTGTTCATCGTGCTGATCCCGGTGCTGCTGTATACCCTGGCGCGCAACCTGGACTGGAACGAAGTGCGCCAGTCGCTGGTGGCGTACAAACCGAGCACCTTGATTGTCGGGTTGGGCCTGGCGTTGTGCAGCTACCTGACTTTTGCCAGTTACGACCTGCTGGCACGGGCCTATACCGGGCATCAACTACCGGCGCGTCAGGTACTGCCGGTGGCGTTCGTCTGCTATGCGTTCAACCTGAACTTCACCACCTGGGTCGGTGGCGTGGCATTGCGCTACCGGCTGTATGGCCGGCTGGGGCTGGACACGGCGACCATCACCCGGATCCTCACCCTGGGCCTGTTGACCAACTGGATGGGCTACATGCTGCTGGCCGGCACGGTGTTCGCCTTGCGCCTGGTCAAGTTGCCGGAAAGCTGGGCGCTAGGCGTGACCGGGTTGCAGGGGGTCGGCTTCGTACTGTTGGCGGTAGCCGTGGGTTACCTGCTGGCCTGCGCATTCGCCACACGGCGTACCTGGCACATCCGCGAGCACGAAATCACCCTGCCCTCGCTGCGCCTGGCGCTATGCCAGGTGGCGCTGGGGGCCAGCAACTGGGCGCTGATGGCGGCGCTGATTTACTGGTTGCTACCGGGTGATCTGTTCTATCCGTCGATACTCGGCATCCTGCTCATCAGTTGCGTGGCTGGCGTGGTGGCGCACATTCCCGCCGGGCTTGGGGTGCTGGAGGCCGTATTTCTGGCCCTGCTGCATGGCCAGCTGGGCCAGGGCAGCCTGGTGGCGGCGCTGTTGGGGTATCGCACCCTGTATTACCTGATCCCGTTGCTGCTGGCGGTGATTACCTACCTGGTCCTGGAGAAACGCGCCCGGACCATGCGCCAACGCGGTAAAGCGACGTTACGCAAGACCTGAACACGGGCCACGCGCCCGGGAGGTGGCACATGCGTTTATCCCTGTTGATGGTGATGCTGGGCAGTTTGGCCAGCGCCGAGGTGCTGGCCGAGGCGTGCGATGTGGTCACCCGCTCCTCTAGCGAGGCGGTCAAGCCTGTCGAAGGGCATACCTGCTACAGCTTCGGCAACATGCCAGCGGAGGCGATCAACTGGTCCTGCAGCAACGAGAGCAAGGAAATGCTCAGCACCGAGAAGCACAAGGTGGCCCGCTGCGCCGATGGCAGTGTCGGCAGTTGCATCGCGCCACTGACCCAGGAAGCCTTGGCCAATCCGAAAGCTGGTGGCGTCGGCGATGGGCCCTCGACGCGCCCCGCATTGCCCAAGGATGCGCGGGTGATCACCTACTACTACGACACGCCAAGCCTGGGCCAGGCCCGCAGCGATTGCGAGCGCAACAATGGTATTTGGCAGACGCACTGATGGCACCGGCTTTGCCGGTGTTCGCGGGACAAGCCCGCTCCCACAAAGATTTAGCTTCAGCCTGGTCCATGCGATTGGAACCGTACTGCGGGGAGCAACTGTCTTGCCCCCTTGACGCGACTCCTGTGGGAGCGGGCTTGCCCCGCGAACACCGGCAAGGCCGGTGCCATCCTCCGCATTGTCTGCTTCGCCAGACAAGACCGTTGCTTCAAGGTGAGATCGGGTCGCTGGCCGGGAAGGTCTCATCCAGCGCATTGTCCACCGTGCTCTCACGGGGCTGCGACGCCTCCGCACACTTGCAGTCGCCCATCCTGCACGGTTCACCGTCGCGATGCCCGGACGCACACGCTTCGCAGCAGTACGCCTTGCCGTTCTGCATCAGGGCGTTGCCGTCCACCGTGCAGGAACAATGGGGACACGCACAGCGTTGCTCGTTCATGGTCATTTCCTCGGTTTTTCATCGACGACATCATCCGTCCAGGGCTCGCCGTCCAACGGGTCTGAACGGGCCAGTTCGGCTTCGTCCAGGCCAATGCCACCGCCAATCTCGTGCTCGTCGACACTGCGCAGCATCTGGTCGGCCGGGCCGTCGTCGGTGCCGGGCTCCTCGTCGTCGCGCGCCCCGCTTTCATCCAGCAGGGTGTCCGGGCTCATGTCGTCCCAGGTGACGTTGTCCTCGTGCAGGCTGTCGCTCAGCGTCTCGCCACCGGTCATGCCGCTTTCGGCCACCCGCCGCGGGGGGAATTCCTCGTCCACTTCGCGTGCCGGGCGTTCATCCCCGACGCGGCCCTGGCGCTCGTCGTCGCGCTCGTTGAAATCCAGTTCGTGGACATTGCCCATGCGGTCTTCGGTGTCATCGATTTCGCGAGGGGTATAGGGCTTGGGGTTATCGGGTCGGGACATGTCAGCTCTCCGTCATCCAGGTATTTCAACTCGTTACAGGCTTTTGACTACCCCTGGAGGGCAATGATTCAGAGTTTTTCCGCTGGCGATTTTTTGAACTCGCCGGCGCCCTGCTCCCTCCCATTTCTAGAGACCCGCGTATCGTCCCGGAGCCCGTCATGGCCAAGCCCCTGCAGGAGTACCAGCGCAAGCGCGATTTCAACGCCACGCCCGAGCCCAGCGGCAAGCGCGGGCGTGCCAAGGCCCATGCCCTGCAGTTCTGCATCCAGAAACACGACGCCAGCCACCTGCACTACGACTTTCGCCTGGAGCTCGACGGCACGCTGAAAAGCTGGGCCATCCCCAAAGGCCCGTCCCTGGACCCGAAAGTGCGGCGCCTGGCCGTCCATGTTGAGGACCACCCGCTCGACTACGCCAGTTTCGAGGGCAACATCCCCGAGGGTCACTACGGCGCCGGCGACGTGATCGTCTGGGACCGTGGCATCTGGGAGCCCGAAGGCAACGCCCGGCAAGCTTATGCCAAGGGAAAGCTGCGGTTTCGCCTGCAGGGCGAGAAGCTCAATGGTGTGTGGAACTTGTTCCGCACCCACCTGGCGGGCAAGAAAGAGCAGTGGATGCTGGTCAAGTCCAACGACGGCGAGGCCCGCAGCGAGTCGGACTACAGCATCGTCGATGCCCAACCCGACAGCGTGCTGAGCGACCGTACGTTGGTACCACGCCATCCTGCCAAGGCCGCCAAGGCGCCTGGCAGGCGCAAACGGTCGGCCACGGGCAAGAAAGCGGCCTTGCCCGCCCAGCTGCACCCGCAGCTGGCTACCCTGGTCGACTCACCGCCCAGCGGCGACTGGCGTTACGAGGTCAAGTTCGACGGCTACCGGGTGCTGGCCCGTATCGAAGGCGACGATGTTCGCCTGTTCACCCGCAACGGCCATGACTGGAGCAGCAAGATGCCCAGGCAGGTCGAAGCGCTGCGCGCGCTGGGCCTCGATTCGGCCTGGCTCGATGGTGAGATGGTGGTCAAGGGCGAGCATGGCGTGTCTGATTTTCAGGCCCTGCAGAACGCCTTCGACACCGACAATGACGAGCAGATCGTCTACTACCTGTTCGACCTGCCCTACCTCGGTGGCCATGACCTGCGCCAGCTGCCCCTGGAGGACCGGCGCTCGGCCCTGGCCAAGCTGCTGGAGGACGAACAGTCCGAGGTGCTGGAATACTCCGCCGATTTCGACCAGCCGGTCGAGTCCCTGCTCGACAGCGCCTGCCGCCTGCAGCTCGAAGGCCTGATCGGCAAGCGCCTGGGCAGCCCCTACCTGGGCAAGCGCAGTGCCGACTGGATCAAGCTCAAGTGCAAGCAGCGCCAGGAGTTCGTGATCGTCGGCTACACCGATCCCAAGGGCAGCCGCACGGCCTTCGGTGCACTGCTGCTGGCCCTTCACGACAACGACAGCGGCCAGCTGCGCTACGCCGGCAAGGTCGGCAGCGGTTTCAGCGCCGCCACCCTGGGCACGATCCATGCCCGGCTCAAGCCCCTGGAAGTGGCCAAACCCGCCCTGGCCAACCCGCCGATCGGCGTCGAAGCCCGCGGCGTGCACTGGCTCAAGCCGCAACTGCTGGCAGAAGTCGCCTACGCCCAGATGACCCGCGACGGCTCGGTACGCCACGCGGTGTTCCACGGCCTGCGCGATGACAAGCCCGCCACTGCCATCGACCTGGAGCGCCCGATGCCCGGCAAGAAGATCCCCCGCCATCAGCCCCACGATGAGCCGCTGGGCGCCTTGCGCCTGACCCACCCCGACCGGGTGATCGATGCCACTTCAGGCGCCAGCAAGCGCGACGTGGCCGAGTACTACGCCCAGGTAATGCCTTGGCTCCTGCCCCAGCTCAAGGACCGTCCGGTGGCCCTGGTGCGCGCCCCGGAGGGCCTGACGGGCGAGCTGTTCTTCCAGAAAAATGCCGCCCAGCTGCATCTCCCCAACTTGCTCAGCTACGACAAAGCCGAGGCTGGCCAGGCGGCGATGGTCATCAATCGCCCCGATACCCTGCTGGGCGCAGTCCAGATGAACATGCTCGAACTGCACACCTGGAATGCCACCAACAAGGCCTTCGACAAGCCCGACCGCTTCGTGCTCGACCTCGACCCGGACCCGGCACTGCCGTGGAAAGCCATGCTCGACGCCACCCAGCTGACCTTGACGCTGCTCGACGAACTGGGCCTGAAGGTGTTTCTCAAGACCAGTGGCGGCAAGGGCATGCACCTCGTAGTGCCGCTGACCCGGCGGGCCGGCTGGGACGAGGTCAAGGACTTCAGCCACGCCATCGTCGACTACCTGGCCAAGCTGTTCCCCGACCGCCTCAGCGCCGTGTCGGGGCCGAAGAACCGGGTCGGGCGGATCTTCATCGACTACCTGCGCAACGGCCAGGGCGCCACCACCGCCTGCGCCTATTCCCTGCGCGCCCGCGAAGGGCTGCCGGTGTCGGTGCCGATCTGGCGCGAGGAGCTGGCTCAACTCAAAGGTGCCAACCAATGGCATATCGGCAATCTGCATGAGCGCCTGGCCGACCTCGACGACCCCTGGGCCGACCTGGCCAAGACCCGCCAATCGATCACCGCGCGCATGCGCAAACAGATGGGGATGGCATGAGCATCATCCAGGATTTCGACTTGAACACCCTCGACAGCCTGTTGCGCACGTTCAGCGAACGGCCGCAGGCACTCAACCTCGACACCAAGCTGGCCGAGCTGATGCAGGCGCTGCTGGCTGACCACCTCGACCTGCTGCCACTGCCCGGCCAGGGCCATACCCTGCAGCGCTGGCAGACCCTGGCGCGGGTAGCCGGCTGCGACCTGGCACTGGCGAAACTGTACGAGGGGCATACCGACGCCCTGGCGATCCTGGCCGAATGTGGCGCCGCGCACCGGGTGGGTGATGCCGTATGGGGCGTGTGGGCCGCCGAGCCACCCGATGCCCGTGCACGCATCGTCGCCCGGGACGGCGACCAGGTGCGCCTGGCCGGGCGCAAGGCCTGGTGCTCCGGCGCCCTGCAGATCGACCGCGCGCTGATCACCGCCTGGGCCGAGGATGACCAGCCGCAGCTGGTGGCCATCGAACTGGCCCATACCCGCCAGCGCCTGCAGGTCGAGCACTGGCAGGCGGTCGGGATGGCCACCACCACCAGCGTCGAGGTCGAATTCGACGATGCGCCCGGCATTGCGGTCGGCCAGCCAGGCCAATACCTGACGCGTCCGGGCTTCTGGCATGGCGGCGCGGGCATTGCCGCCTGCTGGTACGGCGCCGCCGAGGCCCTGGCCGACTACTTGCGCGAGCATTGCCGCAAACCCCACCCCGATCCCCATGCCCAGGCGCATCTGGGCGCTGTCGACGCTGCCCTGTGTGGCGCCCGGGCAGCGTTGCGTGCGTGCGCCGCCTGGATCGACCGCCAACCGGGCGCCGACGCCAGCTTCGAGGTACGCCGCGTGCGTGCCCAGGTGGAACAGTCGGTCGAACAGGTCATCCACCATGTAGGCCGCGCGCTGGGCGCAACGCCGTTCTGCCGCAGCAGCCACTTCGCCCGGCTCAGCGCCGACTTGCCGGTGTTCCTGCGCCAGAGCCACGCCGAACGCGACCTGGCCACCCTTGGACAGCAGCTGGCCCAGGTGCCGGCAGGAGCCTGGCAGCTATGAGCGAGAACCTGATCCAGGCCAGCAACGGCACGCCCTGGGCCGCCTGGCAGCAGTCGGCGCACCTGGCCCGTGCCGGTTGGCTCACCCCCGATCAGCTGTGCCCGCCAGGCCGGCGCCTGGTACTGCTGGCCCCACACCCGGATGACGAGATCCTCATGGCCGGCGGCCTGCTGGCGGGTATGCACGGTCGCGAGCAGGACCTGCTGCTGGTTTCCGCCACCGACGGCGAAGGCAGCCACCCGGACTCGTCGACCTGGACCGAACACCGTCTGCGCCGCCAGCGACCGCTGGAAAGCCGGCATGCCTTGCAACAGCTGGACCTGGACCTCAACCAGCTGGATTGGCGGCGCTTGCACCTCAAGGACGGCGCCTTGCCCCGCGACGAAGCGTTCCTGGTCAACCACCTGAACCAGTTGCTCAGGCCCGAAGACCTGCTGATGACCACCTGGCGTGGCGACGGGCACTGCGACCACGAGACACTCGGCCGCGCAGCGGCACAAGCGGCCCAGGCGCGCAAAGTGCAGTTGGTCGAAGTGCCGGTATGGGCCTGGCACTGGGCGCAGCCCGACGACCCACGGCTGCCCTGGTCACGGGCGCACCGCATCGCCCTCGACGAATCCCGCCTGGCCCGCAAGCGCCAGGCCCTGGCCGCGCACCATAGCCAGCTGGAGCCGGACCAGGAGCGACCTGCGGTACTGCCGCCCGACCTGCTGGAATGTCTGCTGCAGCCGTTTGAACTGGTCTTTATCTAGGGGATTGGTCATGAGCCTCGATGCGCACTATTTCGCCGACCTGTACGCCCACGACGAGGACCCTTGGGCGTTCCGCACGCGCTGGTACGAGCGGCGCAAGCGCGATCTCCTCATGGCTTGCCTGCCGCGCCAGTACTACCAGCGCGTTTTCGAACCGGCGTGCGCCAACGGCGAGCTGAGCGCCGCGCTGGCCGAGCGTTGTGCCGAACTGCTGTGCCAGGACCTTGACCCGACGGCCGTGCGGCTGGCGCGTGAGCGCCTGGCCGCCATGCCCAATGCCACGGTCGTCGAGGGCCGGCTGCCTGTCGACTGGCCGGGTGGGCGATTTGACCTGATCGTGCTCAGCGAACTCGGCTATTACATGGACCCGACCGACTGGTTGCAGGTCATCGAGCAGACAGTGGGCAGCCTGACCTGCGACGGCGGTGTTCTGGCCTGTCACTGGCTGCACCCGATCGCCGGCTGCCCGCAGGATGGGCGTCAGGTTCACCACCTGCTGGCCAGGCACCTGCCGTTGTATCCGGTTTGCCGCCACGAGGAAGCGGACTTCGTGCTGGAGTACTGGTCGTGCCAGCCCAGCGTGGTCGATCTGCAAGAGACCTGCCCATGATCGCGGTGGTGATCCCGGCGCACAACGAAGCCCGGCGCCTGGGCCGTTGCCTGAAGGCCATGGCCGCGGCAGTGGCGGTGGCCGAGCAGGCAGGCCATCGGGTCGAAGTGCTGGTGGTACTGGACCGTTGCGTCGATGGCAGTGCCGCCGTGGCACGGCAGCATGGCGTGCATACCCTGGCGGTGGAAGCTGGCTGCGTCGGCATGGCGCGGCGGCTCGGGGCGGCGCTGATGCTCGAGCGCGGTGCCTGCTGGCTGGCCTGTACCGATGCCGATAGTCAGGTCCCGCCACACTGGCTGTTGTCACAGCTCGCCTGCACCGCCGAAGTGGTCTGCGGCACGGTGCATATCGCGCATTGGCAACCCTGGCAACGCGCCGCACTGCGCAAGCGCTACCTCAGTGGCTATCAGGCCTGCGAGGGACACAGGCACATCCACGGTGCCAATCTGGGCGTCTGTGCGCAGGCTTATGAACGCGTCGGGGGATTCCGGCCGCTGGCGGCCCATGAGGACGTGCAACTGGTGCATGACCTGGAGGCCAGCGGCGCGCAGATCGTGTGGACGGCCAAACATAGCGTGGCGACCAGCAGCCGCCGCGATAGCCGGGCTCGGGACGGGTTTGGCGATTATCTGGCGCGTCTGGACTCGACGTTGCAGTAGCACTGCCCGCGTCAGGACGCCTTGCGCGGGCGCTTGGCCGGTTTCTTCTCTGCCGGTGCCTTCTCTGCCGGTGCCTTCTTGCCGCCCTTGCCGCCGAGGCTGCGCTTGAGCAGTTCGGTCAGGTCGATGATATCGGCGCCCTTCTCTGGCACCGCTTCGCCCTTGTCCACCACGCTGATCTTGCCCTTGCTGGCCTTTTCCTCGACCAGGTCCATGATGGTATGGCGGAAGGCGTCATGGTATTCGTCCGGCGCCCACGTCCCGCTCATGTCCTCGACCAGGCGCTTGGCCATGTCCAGTTCACGCTTGTCGACCTTGGTTTCGGTCACGCTCTTGTCCAGCTCCAGCGACTCCACCCCACGCACCTCGCCAGGCCAGCGCAGGGTGATCATCACCAGCGCATCCTCCAGCGGGCGCAGCAGCGCCAGGTGCTGACGGGTGTGCAGCACTACCGTGGCCAAGGCGACCTTGCCGGTGCTTTCCAGCGTTTCGCGCAACAGCGCATAGACCTTGCCGCCACGACGGTCGGGGCTGAGGTAGTAAGGCGTATCGAAGTGCTGCAACGGGATTTCGCTGGCGGCCACGAAGGAGAAAATGTCGATGGTTTGCGTCGCTTCGGGCCGAGCGCTGCGGATTTCTTCCTCGCTGATCACCACGTAGCGGCCCTTCTCGAACTCGACGCCCTTGACGATGTTGTCCTTGTCGATGTCCTTGCCGGTGACCTTGTTGATCCGCTTGTAGCCCACCGGCTCCATGCTGCGCTTGTCGAGCCAGTCGAAATCGACCCGTTCGGTGCGCACGGCGGTGTTGAGCGAGACCGGGATATGCACCAGGCCGAAACTGATCGCCCCTTTCCAGATTGCCCTGGCCATGGCGAGCCTCCTAAGGTTGCAGCGGTTGGCTGGAGCGCATCGCGCCGCAGCGCTCGCACTGTTGGCAGACCAGGCCATTGGCCTCAGCGCTCACCAGGGTACGCCAGTGGCAGCCACGCAGCAGGCAGACAAGGGTCATCAGCCACCTCCTTGGGCCCGAAAAAGTCGGGCGCTTACTTGAAGTGACTGCGCGGCGCCGTGAAGGTTTACTCCAATTGCGCCGTGGCCCTCAGCCTTCGCTGCCGAACAACACGCGCTTGAAGGCCTCCGCCGCCAGGTGGACCTGCACCGACCAGTCGTCCGCTGCGTCACTGCCCGCATCATCGGAGATGTATTTCAGGCACACGAAGGGAATACCCTCCGTGCGGGCGATCAGGGCCAGCACATAGGCTTCCATGTCGACGATGTCGTAGGGCGACTCGCCGTGGTTGACCTCGAAGCTGTCGCCGCTGCCGCAGGTCCCCAGTGGCAGGCCGGGAATGGCCTCGCCATGCTCCAGCAGTACCGGGATGTCCGACAGCGGCGTCTCGTAGCGGGCGAAGCCCAGTGGGGTCACGTCCATGTCGCGCTGCACGAAGCGCGTGCAGCACACGACTTCGCCTTTGCCGTAGCGCTGGCTGCCGGCCGAGCCGAGGTTGACGATGAGCTTGGGGCGATGCTGCTGCACCGCTTTGGTCAGCGCGATGGCGGCATTGACCTTGCCGATGCCCGTGAACACCGTGTTGACGTCGGCGAACACGCTACCGGCTTCGGCTTCAAGGGCGAAGACGAACAGGGTGTCGGCGAGGGAGATATGGGGGAATTGCTTGATGAGCAGCATGGCGCGGGCGGTTCCGAATGGCTTGCGAGGGCGCAGCCATTGTCGGCAAACGCTGCCCGAATGCAAGTGTTCGGCAAACCTTGCGCCATGCAGTGCCAGGTCGCCCCGGCACTGCGCAGGCTTCAATTACGAGCGGCCGCCCTTGTGGCCTGACTCGCGGTCCTTGTTCATATCGGCATCCTTCCGGCCCGATTCGCGGTCCTGGCTCATGCCGCCGCCGGAGGACTGCCCGCCCTTACGTCCGGCGTCGGAAGCTTTTTGCCGGTCATTGGCGAAGTTGCCTGGGTTCTTGGTGCCACCCTGGCCGCCCTGGCTGCCGGTACGGCTGTTCTCTTTGTTAGCCATGGTCTGAAACCTCATGTGACTTCGGAAATGCACGGCAGAACGCCGTACATAGGTTCGGAGTTCGGCGATAGCGAGGGATTCGTTTTATCGCCAAGCGTTCGGACCGGTGGCGTTAAATAAACGGGCGTTACTTATTTGGTGCGCCGGGTTGTCCGTCGCTGCTGTCCAGTTGACGCTGGCGCCTGCCCAGCCAGCCCCCGGTCAGGCCCCAGCCCACGGCGATCAGCGCGCCGATCAGCATGGCCAGCTGCGGGTGCTCGGCGAACACGTCCAGCGCCCGCTTGACCCAGCCACTCAAGGCGTCACCGCCCCGATAGACCACGGTATCGATGAAGTTCTTGGCCTTGTACTTGTCCTCGGCCGGCAACACCGTGAAGAGCATTTCTCGCCCCGGCCTTACCAGCGCGTACTCGCCTGCCCGGCGAACCACCATGACCACCACGAAAACCGCAAACACCGGAGCCAGCGCCAACCACAGGAAACCTGCCGCCATCACCAGCGGCACGGCCACCAGCAGCACGCCGACGCCCATGCGCCTGGCCAGGCGCCCGGTAATGAACACCTGGGTAAGGATCGCCAGTGCCTGGACCACGCTGTCGATCAGGCCGAATACCTGGGTCTGGCGGGTGCGGTCGGTGAACGTTTCGCTGACGATGCGGGCCTGCTCGAAATACAGAAACGTACTGACGCTGGCCAGCAGTACGACGAACAAGGCGATGCCCAACAGATACGGCGAACGCAGCACGGCCGTTGCCCCGGCGAAGGGATTGCCGCCCAAAGGCCGCGAGCCGGGTTGTTCACTCGCCGCAGGCAAGGGGTGGCGGTCGCGCCAGCGCTGCAGGTACTCGGCCGCGACCATGCTGCCGAGCAGAAACAGGCCCGCCAGCATGACCAGGCCCGCATGGCCCAACGGCGCGACCAGCAGCGCGCCCAGAATCGGGCCGCTCAGCCCGCCCAGGCTCGCACCCGCCGCCAGCAGGCCGAACAGGCGCTTGCCCTGCTCGCTGGCGAACAGGTCGGTCAGCACGCTCCAGGCCAGCGAAATGGTCAGCAGGTTGAACACCGACAGCCAGATATAAAAGGCCCGCGCCTGCCCTACGTCGTCCGGCTGACGGGCGAACAACACCGCGAACAGCAGCAAATTGCTGACAAAGAACCCGTAGGTCCAGTGCAGGATATGCCGCCGCCGCACCTTCGAGGCCAGCCAGCCGAACAGCGGCAGGCATGCCAGGGTGGCGATGAAGGTGCCGGTGAACAGCCACTGCAGGTTGTCGACACCCCCGGCCACACCCATGGTCTCGCGCACCGGGCGCAGCATGAAGTAGCCGGTGAACAGCAGGTAGAACAGTGCAAGCCCCGCGACAACGGCCGGCCCCTCGCCAGGCCGGATGTTCAGTCCCTGCTCCAGCTGTTTGCGCCAGCGGGCCATGGCCTTAGCCGAACTGCTGGATCAGCGCCTGTTGCTGCGCCTGGCTGAGCAAGGGTTCATGCCCGGCCTTGAGTTGATCGAGCTGGCGCTCGGGGCGGCCCGTCGCAGGGATTACCGTGGTCACCGCCGGGTGGCTGATGGCGAACTTGAGAAACAGCTGCGCCCAGCTGCCGATGCCGGCTTTCGCC
>NZ_AKJC01000023.1 GCF_000282535.1 Pseudomonas sp. GM84
TTGACCGTTATCGTCGTAGCGGTAGCGCACCAGTGTTTCAACCGCACTGTCTGCCACCACGCGCTTCACATCGGTCAGACGACCAAGTGGGTTGTCATAGTGCAAATGCACACGCACTCCACCGGGTGCAGTGACATCTGCAAGTCGGCCATCGGCACTGTGCGTGAAATGCAGGTAGTGACCTAATGCGTTTTCCAGGCGCAATAAAGGCGCGCGGGTATTGTCGTTCGGCACCTCGCCGAAATAGAAGAAGGTGTTGTCCAGCGTTTGCAGGAGGTAGTGCCCACCCGCGGTACGTACCAGGTGGATGCGCTCGTGGGCGTTGTAGATGCTCTCCCCTGGCTCCAGATCGATGAACGGAACTGTGCGGCCCTGGTTATCGGTGTGATAGACGAAGCCACCACTGCGTCTGAGGCTCTGCTCCCAGGGCAATATCCAGCCTTGGCCAAGTACGCTGTCAACCGTCAGGTCGCTGGCGTAAAAGCGTGACCATTCAATCGGCATCAGGCCCGGCAGCACGAAGTCGGTTTCATCGCCGAGCAGCTTGCGCCCATTGGTCATATCAACCGGGTTGCCAATGAAGCCGCCAATGGCACGTTCAACGGCGGGGCCGATGATGAATCGGCCAGCAAGATAGCTAGCCGCAATCGTCGCGCCTGTGCGCAAAGCGCACGGGCCCGCGGCCTTGAGGCCCGCTTGCACCCCCAAGCGGTAAACCGAAGCGACTGACCGTCCCATCGATGCGACCACCATCAGGACATCGACGGTTACGCGTAGCCATTGCGGCACTTCGTCATCCACTGGCAGGTAGCGAGTGGTACCGCCGCCAATGAATACGTTGTTCGATCCACCGGAAATCTTCGCGCCGCAGGTGAGTTTGTCACCTTTGCGCGAAGCGGCCACACCGTTGATGAATACGTTGGACGAGCCTTCTGCTACCAGCACTGGCGGTGGGTGCTTGTCGCATTTAGTGGTGCTCAGTTGAGCATGGGCGGCGTTACGCCGGTTGATGAACACGTTCGTGGAGCAGCCATCACGCTCGATCTGCCCCGCAGGTGAACTGAAGGATGAGCCGAACTTTTCGCCAAGCATCGGCACCATGCTTGCGCCCAAACCAACAACCGCGCCTAGCAGGATCCCACCCAGGCCACCCGTGCAAATAAAGAAGGCGCCCGCAGCGGCGATCGCCAACCCGATCACTGCCCCGGCAAGGAAACCGGCCAGGGCGCCGGTGTGCTCGATCTCATCACCCCAACGCGCAGCTTCGAACATGGGGATCAGTCCTGATCGGCGTTAGCGGAGGTTTCTGCATCACGCTGACGCGGCTCGAAGCTGTTCAACAGCTGCAACCAGCTCTCGTTCTGTTTGCCGCTGAAGTCAGCCTGGCTTGTCGTGGAAAAGACCAGGATGCGCCCTGGGGCGATCTCGAAAGCGGCCTGACGCTGATACACCGGCCGACCGTCGTTAAGGTAGTAGGCATCGACTTGAATACCCGCCAACGGCGCGCTGGCGGAGAGTTGTGCGGGCTTTTTGTCCAGCAGGGTATAGCCGCGAAGTTTCGCGGCAATCAATTTGATCTGGCGGGCGATGTACGCCTTGAGGTCTTCGGCCGGCAACAAGTTGTCGCGCGAGACGGTGATATTCAGAGGCGCTGGAATGCTGTCACCCAGGATGAACATGTTGACCGTGCGATCCTGGAAGCCTTCCGGCAAGTTGATAGATCCTTCCTGCAGTTGGTAGTCCATTGAACTTCTATTCCATGAAGTAGTGAAAAGGATTTGCGCGTTACTGCGCGGTCATGCCAGCGAGCATGGCGTCGAATGCGATCAGCCAATCGGCGAGTGGCGATTTGTCTGGGTCGATCACCGTAGAGATGTCCAACCTCTGGCGCTCATTGCCATCGGTAGAAACGATGATCGCGCACACGACGCGCCCATGACGGCGTTCCTGGTCAACGTTGAATTGGTAGTCAAGGGTAATTGCCCGATGACCAGCCAATACCGATTCGGACTGACGCACCACCGTGATGTCCACATGGCGCTCACGCAACTTCTGGGTAAACAGCTCGACCGCATTGCTCAACTCAAGATCCTCTGGCGCAACGCGCATACGTGCGCCAAAGGAAACATGGCAACCGGCGAATTCCAGGGTGGTCTCGATATCGCGAAATACGAAGCCTTGGGGCATGAGCAGGTTCAAGCCGGCAATGCGAAGCGCATTCTGCTCTGCGTCCAGTGCCAGCACAGGGGCTGGCGTAGGCACTTCGGCGGCGATGCGTTGCTGCTCCGCTTCTTGCCGGGCAAGCGCCTCAGCGGCCTCTCGCTTTTGGGAAATTCTGTCGTAGATGCTGGGTCTGTACATCTGCATGCACCTTATTCGTTGATATCAACGCGATCACCTTTGACAAAGGTGTTCTTGCCAAGAATGTCGATTTTTTTGGCTTCGATGGTGATGCCTTTTGGCGTGAGGGTGATCTTGCTGCCCCCCACCTCAAGCAGAATGCTTTCCTTGGCACTCATCTGGATGAATTTCCGGTCTACCTTCAGGGTGTAACTGCCCTCCTGGACATTCACCACGGTATCTTTCTTGATGACCTCGGCGTGCGTACCGCCCACCTTGATCGACCGGTTGTTCCCCACCTGATGGCTCTCATCCAGCTCGATCTCGGTATCCATGTTGCGCTCGGCATGCATGATGATCTGCTCGGCGCCGGCCTTGTCTTCGAAGCGGAAGAAGTTGGCAGTCCCGCCGTCGCCCTTCATCGACCGGGTCAGGAAGCCACTCTGGGTCTTGTTCGCCGGCAACGCCCAGGGCGGGGTGTTGGCACTGTTGTAAAGGCTGCCCATGATCAGCGGCCGGTCGGGGTTGCCCTCGAGGAACACCACCACCACTTCATCGCCAACACGGGGGATCTGGATACTGCCAAAACCACCACTGGCACCGGACTGCGCCACACGTACCCAGCACGAACTGCTGTCGTTGAACTGGCCCTGGCGGTCCCAATGGAACTGCACTTTCACCCGGCCCAGTTCGTCAGTGAAGATTTCCTCGCCTGGCGGGCCGACGACGATGGCCGTCTGCGGGCCGGTAATGATCGGTCTGGGCGAACTCAGTTGGGGGCGGAACGCGATTTTCTTGCGCACGCAGGTGAAAGCATTGAAATAGCGGGCCTGCTGGCCGCCGAGGTAGTTGTTGTAGCCTTCGCAGCTCACCTGCATCAGCAGGAACTCGCGCTGGTCCACAGGGCCAGCCTGGTGGCCTGGGTGCTGCAGCAGTTCGAAACTGTACCCCGGGCGCATCGCCCGGCAATTGCTGGCGCCCTCGAACCGCTTGCCGGCCAGCTCCAGGCCCTCGACGCGCAAGCGCAGCAACGCTTCGCCTTCGTCCGGGGTGCTGTGGGTGTATTGCCCGGGATCGTACACTTCGAAGCGCGGCACTGCGCCCTGCTGATTGAGACTGTGCAGGGTCACCGGCAGGCGATTGCGCGGCTGGCGGTAGTCGAAGGTCTGCGCGGCCATCCGGCCGGGCTGCATCTGGCGGCAAGCGCGCCATTGGGTGATCGAGTCGGCGGTCTCGGTGACGGCAGCACTGTGGAAGCGAATCTGCCCTTGCTCCGGGAGTACATCGAGCTCGGTGGAGTCATCGCAGATGATCAGCGTGTGGCCTTCGGCGCTGTGCTCGAAGTAGTAGAAAAGCCCCGCCTCCTCCAGCAGGCGCTGGACGAAGTTGAGGTCGGTTTCGCGGTACTGGGTGAGGTAAGTGTGGCGCTTCTGCGGGCGGTTCAGGCGCATGGCATAGGTGGCATAACCCGGGTACTGGGCGAAGACTTCGGCGAGCACCTCATCGACCGAGCGGTTCTGGAAGATGCGTGTATCGGTTCGCTGCCCGAGCAGCGTCAGCCAGGGGTTCAAGGTCGCGCGGTAGCGCTCCAGCGCGCCGTCGCTGCCCAGGCTGGCGAAGTGCGTGAGGTAGCCGTTGATGAACCGCGGGGCGGTATCGACCAGTTCGATCTCGATGCTGACCTGCTGACCCAGCATCGACTTGAGCGGCATCTGCGGCGTGTCGCAGATCAGTTGCAGTTCGTAGGTGAACGGCTGGGACAGCCCGTCGGCACCTGTGAAGCTTTCCAGCAGCAGCGGCTGGTCGGGGTCGTTTAGGTGGTGGAACTTGAACAGTCGACGATGCTGCGACGACAGCCGCTCGACCAGGTCAATGATCATTGCGCTCTCTCCTTGTCGGCACGATTGGCATGCTCGTGCGTTGAAAGGGCGCAGGTTAGGTCGATGGGAAATGGCAGCCAATGAACCTGACGTTTAGAAAACAACGGCTATTTGTAGGATGAGGCCTACATGCAATTTCATCGTTTCTGAGAGCAATGTTCAGCCTGCTGAGGGCGTGCTTGCGGTGAAACGGAATGCGAGGCAGCAATGGCGCAGGTTTCAGGCATGGCGCGGCCTGGCAAGGGCTTCGCCCTTGATCGCGGGCAAGCCCGCTCCTACAGGGGTTCGGTTGAATCGGCCAGTTACAAAATTGCTGAAGAAGGGCATCACCACCCTGGGTTGGGTTACCATACGCGCCTTCGCGAAGCCCATCCTTCAAGCCAAGCCCTGCGCTTGCCTGACTCGACACCAACAGGTCATCCATGCGTCTGTTTCACACCTCCGACTGGCACCTGGGCCAAAGCCTGCACGGCCAGGAACGCGACTTCGAACACGCCTGCTTCCTCGACTGGCTGCTCGGCCAGCTGCACCTGCGCCAGCCGGATGCGCTGCTGATCGCGGGCGATATCTTCGACACGGTCAACCCACCGGTCAAAGCCCAGGAGCGGCTCTACGACTTCATCGTCCAGGCCCACGAGCAGCAGCCGAAACTGGACATCGTGATGATCGCCGGCAACCACGACTCCGGCTCGCGCATCGAGCTGCCCGCCGCACTCATGCGTCGCCTGCGCACCCATGCGCTGGGCCGGGTGCACTGGCTCGACGAAGGCCAGCTGGATGCCGAGCGCCTGCTGATCCCGCTGACCAATGGCCGTGGCAAGGTCGCCGCCTGGTGCCTGGCCCTGCCCTTCCTGCGCCCAGCCGAAGTCACCGGCCCGCAGTTGGGCGACGACTACCTGCAAGGCATCACCCAGGTGCACCAGCAGCTGATCGCCGCCGCGCAGAAGAAACGCAAGAAGGACCAGGCGCTGATCGCCATCAGCCATGCGCACATGGCCGGGGGCGCGGTGTCCGAGGACTCCGAGCGCAGCCTGATCATCGGCAACGCCGAAGCCTTGCCGGCCAAGTTGTTCGACAAGGACATCAGCTACGTTGCCCTGGGCCACTTGCACAAGCCGCAGAAGGTCAACCGCGAAGCCCGCATCCGCTACAGCGGCTCGCCGATCCCGCTGTCGTTCGCCGAAATCAACTACCCGCACCAGGTGCTGGAAGTCGAACTGCAGGGCAGCGAACTGCTCAGCGTCGAACCACGCCCTGTGCCACGCGCCGTGGCCCTGCAACGCCTGGGGCCTGCGCCGTTGGGCGAGCTGCTCACCGCACTTGCCGAGCTGCCGGTCATTGACCTGCTGGAAGACCCCAACCGGCAACCCTGGCTGGAAGTGCGCGTGCAACTGGACGAGCCGCAACCGGACCTGCGCCAGCAGATCGAGGGTGCCCTGCACGGCAAGGCGGTGCGGCTGGTGCGCATCAGCGCCGAATATGCCGGCAGTGGCGGTCAGGATGACGATGACCTGGCCTTCGTCGAGCTGTCACAGATGACCCCGCAGGATCTGTTCAGCCGCGCCTGGGAGCAGGCCTATGGCAACCCCGTCGACGAGCAGGCCCTGGCCGACTTCGCCCTGCTGCTGCAGGACGTCCAGCTGGAAGAGGAACAGCCATGAAGATTCTCGCCATCCGCCTGAAGAACCTGGCATCGCTGGCCGGCCCGGTAGACATCGACTTCACCGCCGAACCCCTGGCCAGTGCCGGCCTGTTCGCCATCACCGGACCCACCGGGGCCGGCAAGAGCACCTTGCTCGACGCCTTGTGCCTGGCCCTGTTCGGTACCGTGCCGCGACTCAATGACATCGGTCGTGAAGCCAAGGTGCCCGACGCCGACGGCGACATTCCCACCTCCGACCCGCGCAACCTGCTGCGCCGTGGCACCGGCAGCGGCTTTGCCGAAGTCGACTTCGTCGGCATCGACGGCCACCGCTACCGTGCGCGCTGGGAAGCCAATCGCGCCCGCGACAAGGCCAGCGGCAAGCTGCAGAACAGCCGCCAGAGCCTCTACGACCTGGACAGCGAACAGCTGCTGGGCAGCGGCAAGAACGAATACAAGCAACTGATCGAAGCCCGCCTGGGCCTGAACTTCGAGCAGTTCACCCGCGCGGTGATGCTGGCGCAAAGCGAATTCGGCGCTTTCCTCAAGGCCGACGACAAAGAGCGCAGCGAGCTGCTGGAAAAGCTCACCAACACCGCCATCTACACCCGCCTCGGCCAGCGCGCCTTCAGCAAGGCACGGGAAACCGCCGAGGCGCACAAAGCGCTCAATGACCGTGCCAGCCACCTGCTGCCGATGGCCGCCGAAGCCCGCGCGGAGCTCGACCAGCGCCTGGAACAGGCGCAGCAGCAGTTCAAGGCCGACCAGGCTGGCGAGCGCCAGCTGGAACAGCAACGCAAGTGGCTCGATGAACAGCGCCAGCTGCAGGCCCAACACGCCGAAGCCGGCACGGGCCTGCAGGCTGCCGAGCACAACTGGCAACAACTGGCCGAACAGCGCCTCGACCTGCAACGCCTGGAGCGCCTGGCGCCACAGCGCCACCAGTTCCACCGCCAGCAGATGCTCGATGCGCAGCTGGCCCCCCTGGCCGCGACCCTCACCGAACAGCAACGCCAGCAAGCCGAACTGCACGTGCGCACCGGCGAGCTGGAACAGGCGCTGGATGCGGCACGCCAGGCCCTGGCACAACACCAGGCACAGCACAGCGAGGATGCACCGCGCCTGCGTCAAGCCTTTGCCGGCCAGGACAGCCTGGCTCGCCTGGAGCAAGAGCAGCTGGCTCAGCGCAGCGCCAGCGAGCAGGCCGACCAAGCGCTCGCCGAAGGCCAGCAGCAACTGCAGCAACTGGAAGAACACCAGCAGCGCAGCCTGCAGCAACTGGCGCAGATCGACACAGCCCTGGCCGACAGCCAGCACCTGGAGGGTCTGGCCAATGCCTGGCAGGCCTACCTGCCGCAACTCAAGCAGGTGATGCTCACCGGCGGGCGCCTGGCCAAGGGTCGCGAAGAGCTGCCCGGCCTGCAGGCCCGGGTCAGCCAGGCCAACGCACAGTTGCAGGCCGAGCGCGACGCCTTCGACCTGTTGTTCCAGGAAGCCGGGGCCGAACCCCAGGCGCTGGCGGAGCAGATCGACCTGCTCGGCGGCATGCTGCAGGACAACCGTAAACAACAGCGCGCCGTCGAGGAGCTGTCGCGCTTGCATAGCCGCGAACTGGAACTGCGCCAGCAGCTCGATGCACTGCGCGAGCGCCAGCAGCAGGCCATGCAGCAACGCCAGCAGCTGATCGGCGAAGGCACGGCGGCCAAGGCGGAACTGGAAGCGGCCGAGCAGGCGCTCACCCTCACCCGCCAACTGCTGGCGCGCCAGCGCCTGGCACGCAACACCAGCGTCGAGGAACTGCGCGGTCAGCTGCGAGACGGCGAGCCGTGCCCGGTCTGCGGCAGCGCCGAGCATCCGTTCCACCAGCCTGAAGCGCTGCTGCAGAGCCTGGGCCGCCACGACCAGGCCGAAGAGGAAGCCGCGCAGAAGCAGGTCGATGCCCTCAACGACAAGCTGGTGGACTTGCGCACCCGACTGGGCGTGGTCAATGCCCAGCTCAAGGATTACCAACAACAACAGGCCCAGCTGGGCGAGCTGTTGCAGCCGCTGCAGGCCCTGGTCCAGGCCCACAGCCTGTGGCCAGCCCTTGCGCCCCAGGATGACAAGGCCCGCAGCGCCTGGCTCGACAGCCAGCTGCGCCGGCTCAACGATGAAATCAACCAGGACGAGAAGCGTCAAAGCGCCCTGCTCACCCTGCAAAAGGAATCCGCCCGCCTCAACCAGCAGCTGCAGGCGGCGCAGCAGGCCCAGCAGCAGGCGCAGCACCAGCTGGATCACCAGCATCAGGCCCTGGCCAACGATGAACAGCAACTGCAGCAAGGGCTGGACGACCTTGCCAGCGTCCTGCCACAGGAAGTGCTCAAGGCCCTGAGCGACGACCCGGCCCACGCCTTCCTCGCCCTCGACCAGCAGATCGCCCAGCGTTTGCAGCATCTGGAGCAACGCAAGGACGAGCAGCACGAGCAGCAGGCGCGCCAAGTGCAACTGGACAAGCTGCGCGACCAGCAGCAGGTGCGCCTGCAGTCGCAACAGCAACTGCAGCACAAGCTCGCCGCGCTGGACGAACAGCGTCAGCAGGCGCGAGCGTCCCTCGACCAACTGCTCGGCCAACACGCCAGCGCCGAAGCCTGGCAGCAGCATATGGACGCGCAGCTGGAACAGGCCCGCGCGCTCGACGCCGACACCGCCCAGCGCCTGCAGGACCTGCGCACCCAAGGCGTGCAACTGGCCAGCGAACTCAAGGCCAATGCCCAGCAGCAGCAGGCGCTGGCCAGTGAATGCCAGCAGTTGCAGGGCGACATCGCCCAGTGGCGCGCGGCGCACCCGGAACTGGACGATGCCGGCCTGGACCGTCTGCTGGCCGTGGACGATGCCCAGCTCAACGCGCTGCGCCAGTGCCAGCAAGGTGCCGAACGGGCCATCGAACAAGGCCGCGTGCTGCTGCAGGAGCGCGAGCAGCGCCTGCAGCAGCACAGCGCACAGATGACCGTGGAAACCTCGGCCGAAGCCCTGGAGCAGGCCCTGGGCGAATTGCGCGAGCGCCTGGCCGGTCACGAACAGCAATGCGCCGAACTGCGCGCCCAGCAGGCCGACGACCAGCGCCGGCAACAGGCGCACCAGGCCCTTGCAGGCGAGATCGAGCAGGCGTACCAGCAATGGCAGCGCTGGGCACGCCTCAATGCCCTGATCGGCTCGGCCTCCGGCGATGTTTTCCGCAAGATCGCCCAGGGCTACAACCTCGACCTGCTGCTGCACCACGCCAACGCCCAGTTGCGCCAGCTGGCACGCCGCTACCGCCTCAAGCGCGGCGGCAGTGCCCTGGGTCTGCTGGTATTGGACACCGAAATGGGTGACGAACTGCGTTCGGTGCATTCGTTGTCCGGTGGCGAGACCTTCCTGGTTTCGCTGGCCCTGGCCCTTGGCCTGGCGTCGATGGCATCGAGCACGCTGCGGATCGAATCGCTGTTTATCGACGAAGGTTTCGGCAGCCTAGACCCCGAGTCGCTGCAACTGGCCATGGATGCCCTGGACGGCCTGCAGGCGCAGGGCCGCAAGGTGGCGGTGATTTCCCACGTGCAGGAAATGCATGAGCGCATTCCGGTGCAGATCCAGGTGCGCCGTCAAGGCAATGGCTTGAGTGACGTGGAGGTGTGCGGGTGATTCTCTACTCGTTCCGCCGCTGCCCGTGGGCCATGCGCGCGCGCTTGGCCCTGCGCTATGCCGGCTGCGCCGTGGAAATCCGCGAAGTAACGATGAAGAACAAGCCAGCCGAGTTGCTGGCCTTGTCGCCCAAGGGTACGGTGCCGGTGCTCGACACCGGTCACGGGGTGCTGGAAGAGAGCCTGGACATCATGCGCTGGGCGCTTGAACAGCACGACCCGCAGGACTGGCGCCTGCAGGCCGACCCCGCCGCCGCGCAGCAGGCCGACGCGTTGATTGCCCGCAACGACAGCGCGTTCAAGGTACAGGTGAATCTGTACAAGTATGCCGAGCGCTACCCTGAGCATTCACGGGAACATTATCGCCAGCAGGCCGAGCCTTGGCTGGCGACCCTGGAACACCTGCTCGAAGGCCGGTCGTACCTGCTGGCCAAGCATCCGAGCCTGGCCGATGCCGCCTTGCTGCCCCTGATGCGCCAGTTTGCCGGGGTCGAACCGCAGTGGTTCGCCGAGGCGGCTTATCCGCGCGTGCGGAGCTGGCTGGAGGGGTGGTTGGCGTCCGAGCTGCTCAGGACGGTGATGGCCCGATAGCGATCGGTGTTGCACGGTCCCTGTGGGAGCGGGCTTGCCCCGCGAACCAGGGCAAAGCCCTGGCCATACACCGCGGTGCCTTCTTCGCGGGACAAGCCCGCTCCCACAGGCTCAGTGGTTGTGCTTGCCACTCAACGCCGCATGGTAATGGGCGCTCTGGCGCAGGTACTGTTCGGTGTAGCTGTGAGTACTGGACGCCTTGGGGCTGTTGTCGGCATGGGCGTGGGCCGGCAGCACCACGGAGGCGGAAATGGCGGATGCGGCGATGACCGGGAAGAGATTGAAGTTCATCTGGGCTGACCTCGACTGCGGTGGATTGACGGTAGCCCGTGTGGGCCTTGAGCCAAACTTACGCCGCTGAGGTCGCCTGCAGAAATTCATTGCGCTGGTAGGGATTATCACGCGTATCGATAGTCACTCGATAAACTTCAGGTCCGATGGCGCCTCCTGCGACATCGTCTGTACCGTCTTACCCAGCTTCCCACTACGCGGATCGCGGCGCATGACCACGATCTGGTTGCTCTTCTGGTTGGCCACCAGCAGGAAATTGTCACTCGGGTCCAGGGCAAATTCACGGGGGTGATCGCCCTCCACCGAGCGGCGCTGCAGGAACGCCAGCCGGCCATCGTCCTTGCCCACGCCGAACACCACGATCTCGTTGGCCGTACCGCGATTGCTGACGTACAGGAAGCGCCCATCCGCCGACAGGTGCAGCCCGCCGGCCGCCTTGGCTGCAGCCTCCTGCTGATCGGTCAGGGGCAAGCGCTGGCGTTCGAGCAAGGCATCGTCCTGGACATCGAACATGACCACCTCGGCACTCATTTCCAGGGTCAGGTAGGCGTGCCGCCCCTTGGCATCGAACAGCAGATGGCGCGGGCCGCTGCCGGGCGGCAGGTCTACCGCGGCCGGAATCGCCGGGGTGAGCGGCTCTTTCGGGCTGGCGCCGTCGTAACGGTAGATGAAGACCTTGTCGGCCCCCAGGTCACAGGCATACACGTGCAAGCCATCGGGCGACAGCACCAGCGAATGCACATGGGCACCGGCCTGGCGCTCGGGGTTCACACCACTGGGCTTGTGCCGCACTTGCTGCACCACGTCCTTGAGCTTGCCGTCCTTGGCCACCGGGATCACCACCAGGCTGCCTCCAGGATCAGGGGCGACAGCGTAATTGGCGACGAACAGGTAGCGCTGGTCGCGACTGAGGCTGGCGTGGGTCGGTTCGTCGCCGCGCGTGGCCACCTGGTTGAGCGGCTTGATCTCACCTTTGCTGCTGACGCTGAAACTGCTGGCGTGGCCCTGCACCGTTTCGTTGACCGCGAACAGTTGTCGCTGATCGGCGGAGAGCACCAGCCACGACGGGCTGACACTCTTCACCACTTGCAACGGCTGGGGGGTGATCTGCCCGCTCTTGCTGTCGAACGCGTAGCGGTAGATGCCCTGGCTGGCGCCGTCGGTGTAACTGCCGACCAACAGCGTGGCGGCATTGGCATTGAGGGTCAGGCTCATCAGGCTAGCGGTCAGCAGGCTCGTCCAGATCCGGTTCATCGTTCTCTTCATCCGGGGCGCGAAAGGCACTCATACAGACTAGACGATGCTCGCCCTGGGCATCGTTGACGACCCACTCGTCACCGGCGCCGACAGCGGTAGCGATCTGCTCGGTGGTGAAGGTCCAGCGGCGGTGCTGGCGGCCGTCCATGCATTCGACCATGAGGCCCGATTCGTCGAAGGTGAAGTCGAAGGCGTGCAGGCCGTCGATCAGGAGCATGTCGCAGGATGCGAGGGCGGTGGCGAGGGACATGGAGGTACCGAAGGTGAAGTGAGCCGGCATTATACAGTCCTATGTGGGAGCGGGCTTGCCCCGCGAACAAGGGCGGAGCCCTTGCCAGACTCCGCGGTGCCTTGTTCGCGGGACAAGCCCGCTCCCACAACGGCCTTACCACTCAATGGGCGAAGATCGAGCCCCCCTCCTTGCCCACCATCTTCTCCGGCTTGATCAGGAACCGCGCCAATGCCGGCAGCAGCCACAGCGCACCGAACATGTTCCACAGCAACATGAAGGTCAGCATCAGCCCCATGTCGGCCTGGAACTTGATCGCCGAGAAGATCCAGGTGCACACGCCAATGGCCAGGCACAGGCCGGTGAACAGCACGGCCTTGCCGGTCGAGCGCAGGGTTTCGTAGTACGCCTCCTGCAACGGCAGGCCAGCCCGCAGGAAGCTTTCCAGACGGCTGTAGATGTAGATGCCGTAGTCCACGCCGATACCCACACCCAGCGCCACCACCGGCAGGGTGGCGACCTTCACGCCGATGCCCATGAACGCCATCAGCGCATTGCCCAGTACCGAGGTCAGCACCAGCGGCAGCACGATGCACAAGGTGGCGGCGAAGGAGCGGAAGGTAATCAGGCACATCACCGCCACGCAGATGTACACCAGCACCAGGATGGTCAGCTCGGCCGACTTGATCACTTCGTTGGTGGCCGCCTCGATCCCGGCATTACCGGCCGCCAGCAGGAACTGCAGGCCTTCCTTGTTGTGGCTGTCGGCGAACGCCTGGGCCACCTGGGTGACGCGCTCCAGTGTTTCGGCCTTGTGGTCGTTGAGGAACACCAGTACCGGCGCCAGCGAGCAATCGGCGTTGTACAGGCCGTCGGCACGGGCGATGGAGTTGTTGAGGATGTCCGGGTTGCGCGACAGGGTTTCCCATTTCAGGCTGCCCTCGTTCATGCCCTTGATCACTTGCTTGGACACGGTGACCAGGGAAATCGCCGACTGCACGCCCTGGGTGTTCTCCATGGTCCACATCAGCTCGTCGATCGGCGCCATGGTCGAGTGGATCGAACAGCTCTCCGCCGGCGTCTTGACCATGATCACCAGCACGTCCGAACTGGTCGAGTAGTTGCTGATGATGAAGTTGTTGTCCTGGTTGTAGCGCGAGTCGGGGCGCAGTTCAGGCGCGCCCTGGTCGAGGTCGCCGATCTTCAGGTTCTGGCTGTACCACAGGCCACCTGCGAAGGCCACCAGGGCCAGGGCGATGGACACCGGCGCCACCTTGGCACTGGCGAAGTTCGACAGCAGGCGCCAGAACGGGTGCTCGCGGGTGGCGTCCTTCTTGCTGCGCTCCACCGCCTTCTTGCTGATGCCGACATAGGAGATCGCCACCGGCAACAGGATCAGGTTGGTGAAGACGATGACGGCCACGCCGATCGAGGCGCCGATGGCCAGTTCGCGGATCACGCCGATGTCGATGATCAGCAAGGTGATGAAGCCCACCGCGTCTGCGAGAATGGCGATCATCCCCGGCAGGAACAGCTGGCGGAAGGTGCGCCGGGCAGCGGTCAGGGCGTTGTCGGCGCCACTCGATTGCAAGGCGATGCCGTTGATCTTCTGCACCCCGTGGGAGATGCCGATGGCGAAGATCAGGAACGGCACCAGCATCGAATACGGATCCAGGCCGAAGCCCACCGCATGCATCAGGCCCAGCTGCCAGACCACCGCCACCAGGGTGGTGATGAGCACGGCGATGGTGCTGCGGATGCACCAGGTGAACCAGTACAGCAGGATCCAGGTGATGACCAGGGCCACACCGAAGAACATCGCCACCATCACCAGGCCGTCGATCAGGTCGCCAACCTTCTTGGCGAAGCCGACGATGTGGATCTTCACGTTGGGGTTCTGCGCCTGGAACTTGTCGCGGATCTGCGCTTCGAGCTGGTGGGAGAACTTCTGATAGTCGAGCTTGACCTGCTTGCCCGGGTCCTGCGGGTCGGGGAAGCTTTCCAGCAAGGGGATATCGACGATGCTGGATTTGAAGTTGTTGCCCACCAGGCGCCCGACCTGGCCGGACTTGAGCACGTTGTCGCGCAGGGTGTCGAGGCTTTCGGCCGAGCCATTGTAGGTATTGGGGATCACCTCGCCACCGGAGAAGCCCTCCTCGGTGACCTCGCTCCAGCGCACGCTGGGGCTCCACAGCGACTTGAGGCCGGCGCGGTCGACACCCGGGATGTAGAACACCTCGTCATGGATTTGCCGCAGGGTCTCCATGTAGTCCTTGTCGAAGATATCGCCGTTGACGGCCTCGACCGAGATGCGCACGGTGTTGCCCAGGTTGGCCAGGTCGTTGCGGTGCTCCATCATCTGTTCGATGAAGGGGTGCTGCAGCGGGATCATCTTCTCGAAACTGGTCGAGGGCCGGATCTGCGTGGCCTGCCAGAACAGGAAGATGCTGACCAGCAGACACAGGGCGATGACCACAGGACGGTTGTTGAAGATCAGGCGCTCAAGCAGCGTGGCCTTGTCCTGGTGGTGCGGGTGCATGGTGATGCTCTCCCTGCTGGTCATGGACGCGGCTCCTTGTCGGTTTGGTCGGCACCTTCAGCGGTGGCCAGATGTACCCCACCCTGCCCCACCAGCAGCAGGCCTCCATTGGCCAGGCCACTGGCACCGGCCAGGGCGATGCGGTCGGCGCGGTTGTAGACGCTGAAGGTCTGCCCGTCGTCCTGGCTGCGCAGCACGCTGCCGCCATTGCCGACCAATACCAGGCTGCCATCATCGAGAAGCGTAGCGCTTGCCAGGCCGAATTCGAGGGTGCCGCGCGCGGCCTTGAGCGCGATCGGCTGCCAGCTGTCGCCAAAGTCGGTGGAACGGAACAGGTTGCCGCGCAGGCCGTAGGCAAGCAGCGTGTGGGCATGGGCGGTGCCGATCACACCGAACAGCGAGCCCTCGTAGGGGCCTTCGAGCTTGGTCCAGGTCTGGCCGTTGTCGCTGGAGCGGTACATGCTGCCCTGCTCGCCAACGATGAACAGCCCGGCGTCCTTGACCACGGCAATGCCATTGAGGTGGAGCTGGTCAGGGTTGTCCAGGCGGTCGCCGACCTCCTGCCAGTGCTGGCCGCCATCGGCGGTTTCCAGCAAGGCACCATAGGCGCCGACGGCAAAGCCGTGCTGGGCGTCGAGGAAAGTGATATCGAGCAACGGTGCTTCGCGGGAGAGGTCTTCGAACTGTCTTGTCCAGGTCGCGCCGCCATCGGTGCTGACGAGGATCTGCGCATCGTGGCCGACTGCCCAGCCGCGCTTGTCGTCGAGGAAGAACACGGCAGTGAGCAGTTGACGGGTGGGCACGCGGGCTTGGGTCCAGGTCTTGCCCTGGTCGTCGGAGAACAGGATGTGGCCGCGATCACCGACCACCACCAGCCGTTGCCCGGCATGGGCGGCATCGATCAGCAGGCTCTGGCTGGCCTTGGCCGATTCGCTCGAGTACTCGTCGGCAGTGGCCGCTTGCGCGCGCTCTGCCCATATGCCCATCGCCAGCGCCAGCATCGCGCCGGCCGCCAATGGCCAGGTGCTGCGCCTGGCCTGCGTCATTACCCGCTCACTCATGACCGCCCCCAATTTGTTCTTGTTAGTGGGTCTGTGCTTTGCAGGTACTGCGAAAAGCTTGTGGTAGAGGCCTGCAAGCGCTTGGGGTCATCGTATCGGGGGAGGTTGAAACATTACAACGCACGCTGCGTTATGTTTTGTTAACCGCCAAAAAGCTTCGCGGGGCAAGCCCGCTCCCACAGGTCCATCACTGCCCATGAGAGCTGTGGTGTACCTGTGGGAGCGGGCTTGCCCCGCGAAGAGGCCGGCTCAGGCTACAAAAGACTCAAGCCAGACTTTTGCTCACAACCTCATAGACATCACTGGACAGCGCACCGGAGGCCAGAATCCGCTCCAGCTCACCCTTCATCAGCGCCTGACGCGCATCGTCATACTTGCGCCAGCGGGTCAGCGGCGCCAGTTGACGCGAAGCGATCTGCGGGTTCAGCGCATTCAGTTCGATCACCAGGTCCGCCAGGAAGCGATACCCCGTACCATCGGCGGCATGGAAGTTGACCAGGTTCTGCCCGGCAAAGGCACCGATCAATGCCCGTACCTTGTTCGGGTTCTTCAAGGTGAACGCGGGGTGCTGCATCAGCGCCTTGACCCGCGCCAGCCCGCCCGGCAAGGCACTGGCGGCCTGCACGCTGAACCACTGGTCCATGACCAGCGGGTTGTCCTTGAAGTGCTCGGCGAAGCTTTCCAGCGCCTTGGCCCGCTCGGCTTCGAACGGCGAGTTGACCAACACGGCCAGCGCCGTCAGGCGTTCGGTCATGTTGTCGCACTGGTCGAACTGCTCCAGCGTCGCTTCCAGCACCTGCGGCTTGCCGCTCTGCATCAGGTACGACAGGGCGATGTTCTGCAGGCTGCGGCGGGCAAAGTGCTCGGCTGCGGCCACGTAGGCGGTGTTGCGCGACACCTCGCGGTTGGCCTGGTAGCGCGCCCACAGGGCATCGAACAGCTGCGCGGCGATCTGCTGGCGGGCGAACTCGCGAGCCGCGTGGATGGCATCGACGTCAGCCACCTGGCTGATCTCGGTGAGGTACGCCTCGCCCGGCAGCGAGAGCATCTCGGCAACCATGGCAGCGTCCAGCGACGCGTTGGCCAGCACGGTGCCCAGGGCGGTGATCAGGCGCTGGTCGAGCTTCAGTGCTTCGCCGCGCTGGTGTTGGCCGATCAGTTCCTGCAGGACCTGCACCGACAGTTGCTGGCCGGCTTCCCAACGGTTGAAACCGTCGCTGTCGTGCTGCATGAGGAACATCAGCTGGTCGCGATCGTACGGGAAGCTCAACTTCACCGGCGCACTGAAACCGCGCAGCAACGATGGCAGCGGCTTGGCCGCGATGCCCTGGAAGGTGAAGGTTTGCTCGGCCTCGGTCACCGACAGCACGCGGCTGGTGCCGGCGGCAGCCGACTCACCCACCAGGCGCAGCGGCAGGTCGTTGCCCTGGGCATCCAGCAGGCCCAGCTCCACCGGGATCACGAACGGCTGTTTCTCGGCCTTGTCCGGGGTGGCCGGGCAGCTCTGGCGGAACGTCAGGCTGTAGGTTTGCGCGGCGCTATCATAGGCCTCGCTGACCTCCAGGCGCGGCGTGCCGGCCTGGCTGTACCAGCGCTTGAACTGGGTCAGGTCGACGCCGTTGGCGTCTTCCATGGCCTTGATGAAATCGTCGGTGGTCACCGCCTGACCATCGTGGCGCTCGAAGTACAGGTCGCTGCCCTTGCGGAAGCCTTCGGTCCCCAACAGGGTACGGACCATGCGCACCACTTCGGCGCCCTTTTCGTACACGGTCAGGGTGTAGAAGTTGGAGATCTCGATGAAGCTGTCCGGGCGCACCGGGTGCGCCATGGGGCCGGCGTCCTCGGCGAACTGGTGAGTGCGCAGGTAGGCCACGTCCTCGATCCGCTTGACCGTGCGCGAATTCATGTCGGCGCTGAACTCGGCGTCACGGAACACCGTGAAGCCTTCCTTGAGCGACAGCTGGAACCAGTCACGGCAAGTCACGCGGTTGCCCGACCAGTTGTGGAAGTACTCGTGGGCGACCACACCTTCGACCCGCTGGTGGGCGGCATCGGTGGCGGTTTCGGCACGGGCCAGCACACAGCTGGAGTTGAAGATGTTCAGGCCCTTGTTTTCCATGGCGCCCATGTTGAAGTCGTTGACCGCGACGATCATGAAGATGTCCAGGTCGTATTCACGGCCGTAGACCTCCTCGTCCCAACGCATGGACTTCTTCAGGCTGACCATGGCGTGGTCGCACTTGTCGATGTTCTCGGGCTCGACGTAGATACGCAGGGTGACGTCGCGGCCGGACTGGCGCACGAACTTGTCTTCCACGCACCAGAGGTCACCGGCCACTAGGGCGAACAGGTAGGCCGGTTTCATGAATGGGTCTTCCCAGGTCGCCCAGTGGCGGCCGTCTTCGGCCGGACCACTGCCGATCGGGTTGCCGTTCGACAACAGCACCGGGTAACGATGCTGCTCGGCGATCACCGTGGTGGTGAAGGTGCTCATCACGTCCGGGCGGTCGAGGTAATAGGTGATCTTGCGAAAGCCCTCGGCTTCGCACTGGGTGCAGAACATCTTGCCGGACTTGTACAGGCCTTCCAGCGCGGTGTTGCTCTCCGGGTGGATCTTCACGCTGGTGTCGAGGGTGAAGCGCTCGGTCCTGGGCTGCACGGTCAGGCTGTCGGCTTCGAGCTGATACTCGCCAGCGGCCAGGGCCTGGTCATCCAGCTGCACGCTCTGCAATTCCAGCTGCTGGCCGTCGAGCACCAGTGGCGGCAGGCCGGCACCGCGTGCCGGGTTGCGGCGCATGACCAGTTGCGCATGGACCAGGGTGTGGTCCTCGAACAGCTCGAAGGTCAGGTGCGTCTCGTCGATCAGGTACTCGGGCGCCTGATAGTCCTTGAGGTAGATCACTCGCGGTTGTTCGGTACGCATGTGCAGGTCCTTTTTACTGGAGCACGGCCAACTGGTAGGCCGTGTACTTGCGAATGTTGATCACGCCGGTGTCGAAGATCAGGTACTGGCCCTTGATGCCCAGCAGCGTGCCCTCCACCACCGGGTCCTTGTCGAGGTTGAAGCTGACGATCTTTTTCGGGTAGGCCTCGACCGGGTATTTCATCTCGACCACTTCGGCGTCGGGCAATGCCTGGATCGCCTGCAGGCCAAAGCGCCCTTGCAGCTCGCGCAGGCCGTCGGCGCAGGCATCGAATATCTGTTCGCGAACGGCCACCAGGTCGAGCATTTCGGCGTCGCCCTTGAGCAGGGTTCGCCAGTTGGTGCGGTCCGGCACCTGGCTGCGCAGCACGTCTTCGACCAGCCCTGACTGCTGGCGGGTGGCCACGCGCATGATCGGCAATGCCTGGCTGGCGCCCTGGTCGAGCCAGCGGGTGGGCAACTGGGTGGCGCGGGTGATGCCGACCTTGATCCCCGACGAGTTGGCCAGGTAGACCACATGGTCGGTCATGCAGAACTGTTCGCCCCAGGACGGCTCACGGCAGGTGCCGGCGTCGTAGTGGCATCGTTCCGGGGCCATGATGCAGACGTCGCACTGGGCCAGCTTGGTCATGCACGGATAGCAGTAACCCTGGCTGAAGCTGGTCTTGGTGCGCTTGCCGCAATGGGTGCAGTGGATGGCACCGAGGTACTCAAGGCGCAGGCGCTGGCCGATCAGCGGGTTGACCGGTACCTGCGTGTCATCCAGGCGGAAGCTGTACTGCACCAGCGGTGCTTCCAGGCGTACTGCCATCTTGCTCAAAGAGCCACGAGCGAGTTCGATCAATGTACCGAGTCCGACTTGAACAGAATGTTGGCGATCGGTGCGGATTTCGAAGCGCACTCCTGCGGGCCCATGTAACCGGTGCGCTGGTCTTCGGGCAGGTTTTTCATCTCCCAGGCGATCACAGCCTGCAGCGACAGCTCTTTCTGCTCGGGGGTGAGCTTGCGGCCATCGGACCATTTGCCGATTTCCACCGCCGTTTTCAGGCTTTGGTAGATTTCCGGGGTGATGTTTTCGATCATTTGCGTGAACGTGGACATAGCGTCTCCTAAATCAAGCGGACAGTTTACGCCGGGCCAGCGCCCCGCCCAAGAGGCCCGTCAGGCATCCGATGAGCAACCCGCCGACGTGGGCGGCGTTGGCGATCTGGCCGAAGCCAAGCTGGCCGACCACACCGGTCAGGCAGATGACCAGCCAGACGAGCATCATCACCAGCACGCCCTTGGGCAGGCTGAAGAAGCGGTTGGGCGCCAGCCACTGGTACAGCCAGACATGGCCGAGCAGGCCGTACAGCACGCCGGACAGGCCGCCGAACAGGCTCGGGCCACTGGTGTAGTGCTGGGCAAGGTTCGACACCAGGCTGAACAGCAGGGTCAGGCCCAGCAGCAGCCAGGGGCCCTGGCGCAGTTCGATGCGCTTGCCCAGCTCCCAGTACCACAGGCCGTTCATGGCCAGGTGCAGCACGCCGAAGTGCAGCAGCATCGGCGACACCAGGCGCCACCACTGGCCTTCGGCCAGGCCCTGGGCCAGCGGGGTGAAGTGCAGGTATTCGCCCTGCACGCGGAAGTCGAGGAAGGTGAACCAGCTGATGGTGACGAGGTTGTCGCCCAGGCTGGTGAGGCCGGCGACCACCAGGCAGAGGAACAGGGTGAAGGCGGTGACCTTGCAGGCTTTTGCCTGCTCGGTCAGGGTTGGCCCTTTCGCCGGCAAGCCGGCTCCCACAGAGGGCGCGGCGGCTTCGATGTCGGCGTTGCCATCGGGGTAGCGCTGGTAGAGCTGAAGGACATCCGCGGCAATCGTGTCCGGGGCCCAGAGCACCTGGACTTCGCCCTCTTCGCTGACCCGATGGGGCACCTGCAGGCGCTGCAGCAGATGGACGAAGCCGCTAAGGTCGACCGACAACGGCAGGCGCATCACTTCGACGATATTCATTGGTTGGCCTGCGGTCGGTCGACGTCGACCCACACGAACTTGTGCGGGTCGATCCGGGTTTCATCATCCAGCCGATAGGCCGCCAGCTTGCCGTACAGCACCGCACTGTAGTCGAGGCACGCCAGGTTGCCGCGGATCGGTGCCGGACGGCCGCTGCGCCAGTAATGGCCGACAAACAGCATCGGCTCGTCCTCGGCATAGCGTAGCAAGGCGTTCTTCTCGGTGTGGCTCAGGGGTGTGCGGGCCACATCGTCGGGCAGCGCATCGGGCTGGAAGACGATGTCGCCGTAGGTTTGCGGGTCTTCTTCCCAGAACTTGGTGCGGAAGAAGGCGCGGGTCAGGCCGTCGCCGCCGGTCAGGGTCAGACCGTCCGGCAAGCGCATGTCGGTGCCGCGCAGCAGGCGGTTGCACACGGTGGCGGCGAAGCTGCCGGACACTGCCGAGGCCTGGATGAAATGCTCGTCGATGCGCCCATCGGGGTATTGCTGGCGCAACGGTTCGATCAGGCGAGGGTCCCAGCAGGCATGCACCAGGCGGAAGCGCCCGGCGTCGACGAACAGCGGCAGGTCGTAGAACCACTGGATGAAGTCGTGCCAGTCGCCGGGGTGCTGGGCGAACTGGGTCAGGGTCTCGTCGATCAGGCGGGCATGGCGTGGCGTGTGCTCGCGCACGAAGGCCTTGCCGCTGCCGGGCAGTGCCGGGGTGACCCAGCCCAGGGCGTTGTATTCGTGGTTGCCCATGATGCAGAACGCCTGGCCGGCTTCGACCATGTCGTGGACGATGTGCAGCGCCTCGCGGATGCGCGGGCCGCGGTCGACGATGTCGCCGAGGAACAGCGCCTGGCGTCGCGGATGGCGCCACACGCCGCTGACGCGCTTGTAGCCGAGGGCGTCGAGCAACCGTTCGAGGGTCAGTGCACAGCCGTGCACGTCACCGATGATGTCGAAACTTCGCGCCGGATCGAGCATCAGTCGTCCCTGCTTCCGAGGCGGCTGCCCCAGCCGAGCTTGGTGCGGCAAACCTCATAGTAGTTGTGGTCGAGCGGGTGGATCAGGCGCAGCTTCTGCGGTTTCTTGCTCACCGTGATGGTGTCGCCGGGGGCGCAGGTGAAGTGGTTCTGGCCGTCACAGGACACTTGCGGATAGATCTGCAGGTCCTTGGACACCACGATCTTCAGCTCGCTGTTGCCATCCACCACGATCGGCCGGCCCGACAGGGTGTGCGGGTACATCGGCACGATGACGATGGCGTCGAGCTTGGGGTGCATGATCGGGCCACCGGCCGACAGCGCGTAGGCGGTCGAGCCGGTCGGGGTGGCGACGATCAGGCCGTCGGCCTTCTGGCTGCAGACGAACTGGCCGTCGATGTAGATCTCGAACTCGATCATCCGCGTCGACTTGCCCGGGTGCAGGACCACGTCGTTGAGCGCATCGCCCTGGCCGATCGCCTCGTGATGGCGGCGCACCTCGGCCTGCAGCAGGAAGCGGTTTTCCACCAGGTAGTGGCCGTCGAGCACTTCGGCGACCTTTTCTTCCAGCTCGTCGGGGCGGATATCGGTGAGGAAACCCAGGTTGCCGCGGTTGATACCCAGTACCGGGATATTGTGCCGGGCCAGGGCGCGGGCGGCGCCGAGCAGGCTGCCGTCACCGCCGACCACGATGACCAGGTCGCAGACCTCGCCCAGCAGCTTGCGCGTCGACGTCTGCAGGCCATGGCCTGGCAGGACTTCGGCAATGGTGTCCTCGAGAATCACGTGCAGGTGGCGCTCGAGGAGGAATTTTTTCAGTCGGCGAATGGTGTCGAGCACCTGGGAGCTGCCAAGGCGGCCGATGATACCGATATTGCGAAATTGCTCCATGGGGCTCCTGCGAGGCTCTGCGGCGGGGTGACGATGCCGGGATTATGGGCGAAACGACCGGCCAGCGGCAAACCGGCTATGCTCGCAGCATGATGCCTTTCGCCGAGCTGCACGCGCTGCCCCGTCAATTGCGCCGCCCTGCCGTGCGCGACCTGGCCTGGGTCCTGCTATCGCCACCGCTGCTGAGCGCCCCGCCCTGCCCCCAGCGCCATCCGCTGGCGGGCAGCGCCTGGGCGACTGATCCGCAGCGCCTGAAGGATTGGTTGCGGGTGCTGGACGCCGACGACCAGCCCCTGCGCGCGTGGCTGGCGAAACTCACCAGCCGCCGCCTGGGCCTGTACTACGAATGTCTGTGGCAATTTGCCCTGGGCCAGGCGCCGGGCATCGCGTTGCTGGCTGCCAACCTGGCGATCCGCGACCACAGCCGAACATTGGGCGAGCTGGACATCCTGCTACGCGACCGCGACGGCACCCATCACCTGGAACTGGCCATCAAACTCTACCTGGGGCCTGCCGACGGCGATGGCCGTGACTCGGCGCAGTGGCTGGGGCCCGGCTGCCATGACCGGTTGGGCAACAAGCTGGCGCATCTGGCTGGCCATCAGTTGCCGATGTCGGGTCAGGCACACAGCCGTGAGGCGCTAGCCGAGCTTGGCGTGGAGCAGGTGCAGGCGCATCTGTGGCTTGCGGGGTATCTGTTCTACCCGTGGCCTGGGCATGCTGAACCGCCTGAGGGGGCCAACCCGGAGCACCTGCGGGGGCGTTGGGTACGGCGCCGGGATTGGCCGATGAGCGCGAGCGAACGCTGGCAGCCGCTGCCACGCCAAGCCTGGCTGGCGCCGGCACGGGTCGAAGCGAATGAGTGCTGGGCGCCCCTGCAGTTCGCCGCTTGGCTGGCGGAATTGGACCCGCAGGCACCGGCGCAGATGCTGGTCAGGCTGGAGCCAGGCTCAGAGGGTGTGTGGCATGAGGTCGAGCGGGTGTTCCTGGTGTCCGACAGCTGGCCGCAATTGCCCGTTTTCAGGTGACCTGTACCGGCCCTATCGCC
>NZ_AKJC01000024.1 GCF_000282535.1 Pseudomonas sp. GM84
AAGCCGGCTCCCACAGGAATGTCACAGATTTCAAGAACTGTGGAGTACCTGTGGGAGCCGGCTTGCCGGCGATGAGGCCCTTACAGCCAAGATCATCAAATCGCAGGCAATAAAAAACCGACCCTAGGGTCGGTTTTTCGACAAGCGTCGCTTAGGCAGCTGCTGCTTCTTTCAGCGCCTTGATGTGGCCATTCAGACGGCCTTTGTGGCGAGCTGCTTTGTTCTTGTGGATGATACCCTTGTCGGCCATACGGTCGATTACAGGTACAGCCAGAACGTAAGCGGCTTGCGCTTTTTCGGCGTCTTTTGCGTCGATGGCTTTAACTACATTCTTGATGTAGGTGCGGACCATGGAACGCAGGCTGGCGTTGTGGCTGCGACGCTTCTCAGCCTGTTTTGCACGTTTCTTGGCGGAAGGTGTGTTGGCCACCGTCGAGCTCCTCGAAAGACTTTAGGTAAATAGCAAACAAAATAGGCCGCGAATCATGCCGATCAGTCGAGCGGATGTCAAGGCCACCTGCAGGGTTCCGCCGAGCGGTGCGCCAACAGGAGGGAAAGATTCCTTTCTGCTGCGCGACCTGTAAACTCGGGAATTTTGGCTTCCCTGCGAAGGCGCGGGAGTATCGCACATTCGGACGCTGTCTGGCAGCGTCCTCTGTCTTTGGCGTGAATCTTTTCGATGAATCTGCTCAAATCACTGGCTGCAGTCAGCTCCATCACCATGATTTCCAGGGTTTTGGGCTTCGTGCGCGATACCATTCTGGCCCGTGTATTCGGTGCCGGAATCGCCACCGACGCATTTTTCATCGCTTTCAAACTGCCCAACCTGTTGCGACGCATCTTTGCCGAAGGGGCCTTTTCCCAAGCATTCGTGCCGATTCTTGCCGAATACAAGACTCAACAGGGCGAGGAGGCGACGCGTACTTTCATCGCTTATGTCAGCGGCCTGCTGACGCTGGTCCTGGCCCTGGTCACGGCCATCGGCATTCTCGCAGCCCCCTGGGTGGTCTGGGTCACCGCGCCCGGGTTTGTCGACAACGCCGAGAAATATGAGCTGACCACCGACCTGCTGCGGGTGACCTTCCCTTATATATTGCTGATTTCCCTGTCGTCCCTGGTCGGCGCCATCCTCAATACGTGGAACCGCTTCTCGGTTCCGGCCTTTACGCCAACCCTGCTCAACGTGGCGATGATCGCGTTTGCCGTGCTGCTCACGCCGTATTTCAACCCGCCGATCATGGCCCTGGCCTGGGGCGTGCTGGCAGGGGGGCTGGCCCAGTTGCTGTACCAGCTGCCGGCGCTGAAGAAAATCGGCATGCTCGTGCTGCCACGCCTGAACCTGCGCGACACCGGCGTGTGGCGGGTGCTCAAGCAGATGCTGCCGGCGATTCTCGGCGTCTCGGTCAGTCAGATCTCGCTCATCATCAATACCATCTTCGCCTCCTTCCTGGTGGCCGGCTCGGTGTCCTGGATGTACTACGCCGACCGCCTGATGGAGCTGCCTTCGGGCGTGCTCGGCGTGGCGCTGGGCACCATTCTCCTGCCGACCCTGGCCAAGACCTACGCCAACAAGGACCGTGAAGAGTATTCGCGAATCATGGATTGGGGCCTGCGCCTATGCTTCCTGCTGGTATTGCCCTGCACCCTGGCCCTGGCGATTCTGGCCGAGCCGCTGACCGTGGCGTTGTTCCAGTACGGCAAGTTCAGCGCCTTCGATGCGGCCATGACCCAGCGCGCGCTGATCGCCTATTCGGTCGGCCTGCTGGCAATCATTCTGGTCAAGGTACTGGCACCGGGCTTCTATGCGCAGCAGAATATCCGCACGCCGGTGAAGATCGCGATCTTCACCCTGGTCTGCACCCAGCTGTTCAACCTGGCACTGGTCGGCCCGCTCAAGCACGCCGGCCTGGCCCTGGCGATCAGCCTCGGTGCCTGCCTGAACGCCAGCCTGCTGTTCTGGAAGCTGCGCAGCCAGCAGTTGTTCCAACCCCAGCCGGGCTGGACGATGTTCCTGCTCAAACTGGTGCTGGCGGTGACGCTGATGTCCGCGGTGCTGCTATTGGGCATGCACTATCTGCCGGCCTGGGAACAAGGCAACATGCTTGATCGCTTCCTGCGTCTGGGAGCGTTGATCCTGGCAGGCGTCGTGACTTATTTCGGTTGCCTCTACTTATGTGGCTTCAGGCCCCGGCATTTCGCCCGCAAGGCCCTGCACTGAGGCACGAGGCGGGTCAGGCGTCGGTTTTTCGTATTCCACGCCGCCCCCGGGCGCTGCTGCCTGTCACCAGCGCCCGGGTGTGGTTATAATCGGCCACTTTATGAGCAAGAAGCGCGTTATGCAGCTGGTTCGAGGTCTTCACAACCTGCGCCCCGAGCACCGGGGCTGTGTCGCCACCATTGGCAACTTCGACGGGGTTCACCGTGGCCACCAGGCTATCCTGGCGCGCCTGCGCGAGCGCGGCCAGGCCTTGGGCCTGCCGACCTGCGTGGTGATCTTCGAACCGCAGCCGCGCGAGTATTTTGCTCCCGACACTGCACCGGCCCGCCTGGCGCGCCTGCGCGACAAGGTCGAGCTGCTGGCCGCGGAAGGGATCGACCGGGTGTTGTGCCTGGCTTTCAACCAGCGCCTGAGCAAGCTCAGCGCCGATGAATTCGTCAAGGCGATCCTGGTCGACGGCCTGGGCGTGCGCCACCTCGAAGTAGGCGACGACTTCCGCTTCGGTTGCGACCGTGCCGGCGATTTCGCCTTCCTGGTCGACGCTGGCAAGCAATACGGGTTCACCGTCGAGGCTGCCAACACGGTGATCCAGGATGGCCTGCGGGTCAGCAGCACCGAGGTGCGCAAGGCCCTGTCCGAAGGCAACTTCGAGCTGGCCGAGCACCTGCTGGGCCGCCCCTATCGCATCACCGGGCGCGTGTTGCACGGCCAGAAGCTGGCCCGCCAGCTGGGCACGCCCACCGCCAACATCCAGCTCAAGCGCCGCCGCGTGCCGCTGTCCGGGGTTTACCTGGCCAGCATCGAAATCGACGGCAAGGCCTGGCCGGGTGTCGGCAACATCGGGGTACGCCCCACCGTGGCCGGCGACGGCCGCCCGCACCTCGAGATTCATCTACTGGATTATGCCGGCGATCTGTATGGCCGGCGCCTGACGGTGGAATTCCACCACAAGCTGCGTGAAGAGCAGCGATTCGCCTCCCTGGAGGCGCTGAAGTCGGCGATCGATGCGGATATCGCCGCCGCACGTGCACATTGGCACGCTCAACCGCTAACGAAGAGCCTGAAATGACCGACTACAAAGCCACGCTTAACCTTCCGGACACCGCCTTCCCCATGAAGGCCGGCCTGCCTCAGCGCGAACCGCAGATTCTGCAGCGCTGGGACAGCATTGGCCTGTACCGGAAGCTGCGCGAAATTGGCAAGGATCGTCCCAAGTTCGTCCTGCACGACGGCCCGCCCTATGCCAACGGCAAGATTCACATCGGTCATGCGCTGAACAAGATTCTCAAGGACATGATCGTCCGCTCCAAGACCCTGTCGGGCTTCGACGCACCTTACGTGCCGGGCTGGGACTGCCATGGCCTGCCGATCGAGCACAAGGTCGAAGTCACCCACGGCAAGCACCTGACCGCCGACCGTACCCGCGAGCTGTGCCGCGAGTACGCTGCCGAGCAGATCGAAGGGCAGAAGACCGAGTTCATCCGTCTGGGCGTGCTGGGTGACTGGGACAACCCCTACAAGACCATGAACTTCGCCAACGAGGCCGGCGAAATCCGCGCCCTGGCAGAAATGGTCAAGCAAGGTTTCGTGTTCAAGGGCCTCAAGCCTGTGAACTGGTGCTTCGACTGCGCATCGGCACTGGCCGAGGCCGAAGTCGAGTACGCCGACAAGAAATCCCAGACCATCGACGTGGCCTTCCCGGTCGCCGACGCCGACAAGCTGGCCGCTGCCTTCGGCCTGCCTGCCCTGGCCAAGCCTGCCGCCATCGTCATCTGGACCACCACCCCGTGGACCATCCCTGCCAACCAGGCGCTGAACATTCACCCGGAGTTCAAGTACGCCCTGGTCGATACCGGTGAGCGCCTGCTGGTGCTGGCCGAAGAGCTGGTCGAGTCCTGCCTCAAGCGCTACAACCTGGAAGGCTCGGTCATCGCCACCGCCCAAGGTTCGGCCCTGGAGCTGGTCAACTTCCGCCACCCGTTCTACGACCGCCTGTCGCCGATCTACCTGGCCGACTACGTCGAACTGGGCGCCGGTACCGGCGTGGTCCACTCCGCACCGGCCTACGGTGAAGACGACTTCGTCACCTGCAAGCGTTACGGCATGGTCAACGACGACATCCTCACCCCGGTGCAGAGCAACGGCGTGTATGTGGAGTCGCTGGAGTTCTTCGGCGGCCAGTTCATCTGGAAGGCCAACCCGGCCATCGTCGAGAAACTGAGCGAAGTCGGTGCGCTGATGCACACCGAAACCATCAGCCACAGCTACATGCACTGCTGGCGCCACAAGACCCCGCTGATCTACCGCGCCACCGCGCAGTGGTTCGTCGGCATGGACAAGCAGCCGAGCACGGGCGAGCCCCTGCGCGAGCGCGCGCTGAAAGCCATCGAAGACACCAAGTTCGTCCCGGCCTGGGGCCAGGCACGCCTGCACTCGATGATCGCGAACCGCCCGGACTGGTGCATCTCGCGTCAACGCAACTGGGGCGTGCCGATCCCGTTCTTCCTGCACAAGCAGACCGGCGAGCTGCACCCGCGCACCGTCGAGCTGATGGAGCAGGTAGCCAAGCGCGTCGAGCAGGAAGGCATCGAAGCCTGGTTCAAGCTGGACGCCGCCGAACTGCTCGGTGACGAAGCTGGCCAGTACGACAAGATCGCCGATACCCTGGACGTCTGGTTCGACTCCGGCACCACGCACTGGCACGTCCTGCGCGGCTCGCACGACATCGGCCACGCCACCGGCCCGCGCGCCGACCTGTACCTGGAAGGTTCCGACCAGCACCGTGGCTGGTTCCACTCGTCCCTGCTGACCGGTTGCGCGATCGACAATCACGCGCCGTACCGCGAGCTGCTGACCCACGGTTTCACCGTGGACGAGAGCGGCCGCAAGATGTCCAAGTCGCTGGGCAACACCATCGAGCCGGAGAAGGTCAACAACACCCTGGGTGCCGACATCCTGCGCCTGTGGGTCTCGGCCACCGACTACTCCGGTGAAATGGCCGTTTCCGAGCAGATCCTGCAGCGCAGCGCCGACGCCTACCGCCGTATCCGCAACACCGCGCGCTTCCTGCTCTCCAACCTGTCGGGCTTCGACCCTTCCCGCGACTTGCTGGCGCCGGAAGACATGATTGCCCTGGACCGTTGGGCCGTGGATCGCACCTTGCTGCTGCAGCGCGAGCTGGAAGAGCACTACGGCGAATACCGCTTCTGGAACGTCTACTCGAAGATCCACAACTTCTGCGTGCAGGAGCTGGGCGGCTTCTACCTCGACATCATCAAGGACCGCCAGTACACCACCGGCGCCAACAGTGTCGCCCGCCGTTCCTGCCAGACCGCGCTTTACCACATCAGCGAGGCGCTGGTGCGCTGGATCGCGCCGATCCTGGCCTTCACCGCCGACGAAATCTGGCAGTACCTGCCGGGCGAGCGCAACGAATCGGTCATGCTCAACGGCTGGTACGAAGGCCTGAGCGAGCTGCCGGAAGGCACCGAGCTCGACCGCGCCTACTGGGACCGCGTGATGGCGGTCAAGGCCGCAGTGAACAAGGAGCTGGAAAACCAGCGTACCGCCAAGGTCATCGGCGGCAACCTGCAGGCTGAAGTCACCCTGTTCGCCGACGAAGGCCTGAGCGCCGACCTGAGCAAGCTGGGCGACGAGTTGCGCTTCGTGCTGATCACCTCCGCCGCCAGCGTGGTGCCGTTCACCCAGGCGCCGGCCGAAGCGGTGGCCACTGAAGTCGAAGGCCTCAAGCTGAAAGTGGTCAAGTCCGGTCACGCCAAGTGCGGCCGTTGCTGGCACTTCCGCGCCGACGTCGGCAGCCACCCGGAGCACCCGGAAATCTGCGACCGTTGCGTCGACAACCTGAGCGGTTCGGGCGAGGTGCGCCACTATGCCTAACCCTGCAGCGGGGCGCTTCGGGCGCCTTGCCTGGCTCTGGCTAAGCCTGGTGGTACTGGTCCTGGACCAGGCCACCAAGCTGTATTTCAACAATGCACTGAGCATGTACCAGCAGATCGTGGTCATCCCTGACTACTTCAGCTGGACCTTGGCCTACAACACCGGCGCCGCGTTCAGCTTCCTGGCCGACAGCTCCGGCTGGCAGCGCTGGCTGTTCGCCCTGATCGCCGTGGTGGTCAGCGGTGTGCTGGTAGTCTGGCTCAAGCGCCTCGGGCGCAACGAGACCTGGCTGGCGGTTGCACTGGCGCTGGTGCTTGGCGGCGCGCTGGGTAACCTCTACGACCGCATCGTGCTTGGCCATGTGGTCGATTTCATCCTGGTGCATTGGAAGAATATTCATCATTTCCCGGCCTTCAACCTGGCCGACAGCGCCATCACCGTTGGTGCGGTGATGCTGGCGCTGGATATGTTCAAGAGCAAGAAGTCCGAGGATCCGGTCCATGACTGACACCCGTATCGGCCAGAACACCGAAGTCACCCTGCACTTCGCGCTGCACCTGGAAAACGGCGACACCGTCGACAGCACGTTCGACAAGGCCCCGGCCACCTTCAAGGTTGGCGACGGCAACCTGCTGCCTGGGTTCGAGAGCGCGCTGTTCGGCTTCAAGGCCGGTGACAAACGCACCGTGGTAGTAGCCCCGGAGAATGCCTTCGGCCAGCCCAACCCGCAGAACGTGCAGGTCATGCCGCGGTCCAATTTCGAAGGCATGGAGTTGTCCGAAGGGTTGCTGATCATCTTCAACGATGCCGCCAACACCGAGCTGCCGGGTGTGGTCAAAGCGTTCGATGACGACCAGGTAACCATCGACTTCAATCACCCACTGGCTGGCAAGACCCTGACCTTCGAGGTGGAGATCCTCGGGGTGAAGGCCCTGTAAGCCTGGAGCCCAGCATGCAAATCAAACTCGCCAACCCACGCGGCTTCTGCGCGGGGGTCGACCGGGCGATCGAGATCGTCAACCGTGCGCTGGAAGTCTTCGGCCCGCCGATCTATGTGCGCCATGAAGTGGTGCACAACAAGTTCGTGGTGGAAGACCTGCGCAACCGCGGCGCCATCTTCGTCGAGGAGCTGGACCAGGTGCCGGACGATGTCATCGTCATCTTCAGTGCCCATGGCGTTTCCCAGGCCGTGCGCCAGGAAGCCGCCGGCCGTGGCCTGAAAGTGTTCGACGCGACCTGCCCGCTGGTCACCAAGGTGCATATCGAGGTGGCCAAGTACAGCCGTGATGGTCGCGAAACCATCCTGATCGGCCATGAAGGGCACCCGGAAGTCGAAGGCACCATGGGCCAGTATGACGCCAGCAACGGCGGCGCCATCTACCTCGTCGAAGACGAAGAAGATGTCGCCAAGTTGCAGGTGAAAAACCCGGACCACCTGGCCTTCGTCACCCAGACCACGCTGTCGATGGACGACACCAGCCGGGTTATCGACGCCCTGCGTGCGCGCTTCCCGAACATCGGTGGCCCGCGCAAGGACGACATCTGCTACGCCACACAGAACCGTCAGGACGCCGTCAAGCAACTGGCCGACGAGTGTGACGTGGTGTTGGTGGTGGGCAGCCCCAACAGCTCCAACTCCAACCGTTTGCGTGAGCTGGCAGAGCGCATGGGCACCCCGGCCTACCTGATCGATGGTGCCGAGGATATGCAGCGCGACTGGTTCGACCAGGCGGCGCGGATCGGCATCACAGCCGGTGCTTCGGCTCCCGAAGTACTGGTACGTGGCGTGATCGACCAGCTGAAAGCCTGGGGTGCCACTGGCGCCGAAGAGCTGGATGGGCGCCCGGAGAACATCACGTTCTCCATGCCCAAAGAGCTGCGGGTTCGCTCGCTGATCTGATCAGCGGCCTGCGCACAGGGGATTCTCTCGGTCCTCCGTGCGCAGGCTTATCCTGCCGGCGCTTGCCAGTACAACGTGATACTGGCTGCCACAAATTTCCAGCGTTGCGCCTGTGAAGTTGTTGGTTGGCCCCAAGGGTACCCCCAGCGCACTGAACCTCACCTGCTCACCGGTATTGCTCGCGATGATCAAGGGCCGTGCAAGGCGGTGTTCGCGTAACAACTGCTGGTTGCTTTCAAGCATTACCCGCCAGCCTTTCCCCCAGTCGTTTTCCAACGGCTGCACCATCACCGGCTGCCGCTGCAGCATGGCGTGGCTGCGCGCGCTTCGCAGTGCATGAGCCAGATCCCGGGCTGCTGCCGCCCTGTGCAGGTCATCGCTCAACCTGGCGTAGGCCGGCATACCGAGCTGTGTCAGCACAGCGGCCGTGGCCAAGGCAAACATCATTTGTATCAGTGTTACCCCTCGTTGCTTCACCGTGCATTCCTCCCTGGAAGTGCTTCGCTGTAGCTTCACGGTCGTTGGACATGAGGTCCAGTCGAGCAAGTTCAGGGCAATTGCGGGAAAAGTCGCAGGAGGTGCAGGGATGCACGCAAAGCAGCGGGGCATGACGCTTTTGGAAGTGCTGTTGGCAGTGCTGGTGGTGGCCGTGGGCATATTTGCCGCAGCTGCCTTGCAGCTCAAGGCGCTGCAGGCCGTCGACAGTGCGCGTCGCGATGGGCAGGCCGCGATGGCGGCGCACAGTGAGTATGAGAGGGGCGCCGGCAATGAGGCGTAGTCAGTGCGGTTTCGGTTTGCTCGAAGCCACGCTGGCGCTGACTGTGGGGCTGATGGTGCTGGCGGCGACCACTCAATTATTCGCCTCCGCCCACCAGAGCTGGCGCCTGCAGAGTGCTGCATTGCGCTTGCAGGATGACGCTCGGTTGGCGCTGTTGCGCATGGCACAGGATATCCGCCAGGCCGGAATGTTCGGTTGCCTGCGACTGCAGCCAGATGACTTCAAGGCTCCGACAGCCCGGCAGGCCTTCGCCCGTCCCCTGGAGGTTGGCCCGTCCAGCCTGAGTCTGGTCGTCGCCGAGTTGCCTGGACATACCGGAGCTGCGGATTGGACTCTGCTGACGGACTGTAGCCGGGAGGCACAGGTAAAGGACGGGCGCTACCCGGGCACAGACAACCTCATGGCAATACCCATCAGCCGCATTCGCTACGCGTTGTCAGGCACCACGCTCATGTTCACAAGGCGCAGTCATAGCCAGTCTCTGGTCGATCATGTTCGAGAACTGCAGGTGGCACTTGTACAAAGCCCGCAAGGGCAGAGGGTCGACCTGCAACTGACGATGTATGAGCCAACGCTTCAGATCGAGCAACACCATGAGCTGAGCGTAGCGCTGCGCAATCCGGTGCCCGGGCCATGAATGGCCAGCGGGGTGTGGTCTTGCTGCTGGCGCTGGTGCTGTGCCTGTTATTGAGCCTGTTGTCTGCCTCAGCCCTGCGCGATGCGCTGGTTGAAACACGAATGACAGGCGTCATGCGCGATGGCTTGTTGGCATTCGAACAGGCGGAGGACGCACTGCGGGCTGCTGAAGAGGCATTTACACGGGGGCCGCCGGAGCTTTGCGAAGGTTGCCTGCCGCCGCCGAGGCCTCACGAACTGCAAGGGTCATGGCAAAGCAGCAAGAGCGGCTACTACCAACTACAGAACCTGGGCGTCACCCGCAAAGCCGTGCATATGCCGGAAGGCGAGCAGGTCACCTTGTACCGGGTGACCGCAGTCAGCCAGCAACTGGCAGCCAGGCAGGTGTTGGAAGCCGTCTATGCCGTGCCGACTGCTCAAGCAGAGGCACCCCGGCGCATCCTCTGGCGCCAGAGACTGAGGGAAGACTGACATGCAGCAAGGCCTTGGCCTGATCGAGTTGTTGATTGTCATGGCCGTCACCGGCATTCTGGCAGCCATTGCCTACCCCAGTTACAGCGACCAGCTCCGGCGAGCCGCACGCAGCGAAGTGGTCGGCCTGCTGCATGACGCCGCCCTGCGCCTTGAGCAGCATCGCTTGCGCACTGGCCAGTACGCCGAAGGCGACCCTGCGTTGCCCGTCGCCAATCGTCATTACCGCCTGCAGGCCATTCGTGGCAGCGACACCTTCACGCTGCTTGCTCGGCGCTTGCCGCATGGTCTGATGGCCGACGACCGCTGTGGCGATTTCCAGCTCGACCAGGCGCTCGTGCGCAGCAATCCGGGCGGCGTCGAGGCCGGAGATCGCTGTTGGGGAAGCTGAGGGGTGAATGATGCCCGTGCATCGCGGTTTTACTTCAGGTGTTGGATCGACAGATGAGCAAGCAAGTAGTGGTGGTCGGCGGCGGGGTGATCGGCCTGCTGACAGCATTCAACCTGGCGGCGAAGGTCGGACAGGTGGTGGTGTGTGATCAAGGCGAAGTCGGCCGCGAGTCGTCCTGGGCCGGTGGCGGTATCGTCTCGCCGCTGTACCCCTGGCGTTACAGCCCGGCGGTGACCGCCCTGGCGCACTGGTCGCAGGACTTTTATCCACAGCTGGGCGAGCGCCTGTTCGCCAGCACGGGCCTCGATCCGGAAGTTCACACCACGGGCCTGTACTGGCTCGATCTGGATGACGAGGCCGAGGCCCTGGCCTGGGCCGAGCGCGAGGGGCGGCCATTGAGCGCTGTGGATATCTCGGCTGCCTATGATGCCGTGCCGGTACTGGGCCCGGGTTTCAAGCGCGCGATCTTCATGGCGGGCGTGGCCAACGTGCGCAACCCTCGGCTGGTCAAGTCGCTCAAAGCGGCGCTGCAGGCAATGCCCAACGTGACGTTGCGCGAACACTGCCAGATCACCGGCTTTGTCCAGGAAGGTGGGCGTGTCACCGGCGTGCAGACCGAAGAAAGTGTGCTGCAGGCCGATGATGTCGTGCTCAGCGCTGGCGCCTGGAGCGGCGACCTGCTGCGCACACTTGGCCTTGAGCTGCCGGTGGAGCCGGTGAAAGGCCAGATGATCCTGTTCAAGTGCGCCGAGGATTTTCTGCCGAGCATGGTCCTGGCCAAGGGGCGCTATGCGATCCCGCGTCGGGATGGGCATATTCTGGTGGGCAGCACCTTGGAGCATGCCGGGTACGACAAGACCCCGACCGAGGAGGCGCTGGCCAGCCTGAAGGCCTCGGCAATCGAACTGCTGCCCGAGCTTGAGGTCGCCGAAGTGGTGGGGCACTGGGCTGGATTGCGGCCAGGTTCACCCGAAGGTGTTCCGTATATCGGGCGTGTGCCTGGGCATGACGGGCTGTGGCTGAACTGCGGGCATTACCGCAATGGGTTGGTGCTGGCGCCGGCTTCGTGCCAGTTGTTTGCTGACCTGTTGACGGGCGTAGAGCCGATTATCGATCCGGCGCCGTATGCACCGGAAGGGCGTCTGGGCTGAGAGCCTCGGGCCCGCTTTGCGGGCCAATCGCTGGCAAGCCAGCTCCCACAGGTACTGCACAGAACTCGAAACCTGCGCTGTACCTGTGGGAGCCGGCTTGCCGGCGATGGCGTCAGTGAGGTAGCTGCAGATCAGCCTTGCCGCCCCGGCCCCTGCTCCAGATGCGCCGGGCTGCAATACCACTCGTTACCCCGGTGCAGCGCCCGGTCATTGGGCAGGTGCACCCCGCAATGGGCGCAACGCACCATTTTCAGCGGGGCGTCGAGCTTCGGTTCGGAAGGCGATTGCTGGCTGATCTTGAATTTGCGCCACAGCCAGTACGCGGCGGCGATCACGGCGATCCAGAAAAGTAGACGAACCATGGTGTCCAGCTTGTCGAATGATGAAGGCGACAGTCTAGGATGCTGCCAATAAAAAAGGGAGGCCCTTGGCCTCCCTTTCTATTAGCGCTTGAATCAGTCGAACAGACCAAAGGTCATGTAGCTGAACCACGAGCGGTCTTTTTCCGCTTCCTTCGGCCCTTCCGGCAGGATCGGGTCGCCGTTCTCGTCCTTGGGCAGCAGCTCTTCCGGCATTTCGGAGCGGGCGTCCTGGAACTGGCGGACCACGTCCTGGTTGGCGCGGGTTTCGCCCGGCGGCAGCGGGGTATCGGTCTCGATCATGCCCAGGGTGGCCTTGGACAGCCAGCTGCGGCCATCAGACTCGGTCTGCTTGGGCTCGAACTGGCCATCGACCAGGCTCGGGTGGTTCGGGTAGTTGAGCTTGAGGGTTTCCAGGCTGGTGGCGGCCAGGTCGTCCAGGTGCATCTTCTGGTAGGCCTCGACCATTACTGCCAGGCCGTCGCCGACCGATGGGGTTTCCTGGAAGTTCTCTACCACGTAGCGGCCACGGTTGGCGGCGGCGACGTAGGCCTGGCGGGTCAGGTAGTAGTCGGCCACGTGGATTTCGTAGGCGGCCAGCAGGTTGCGCAGGTAGATCATGCGCTGCTTGGCGTCCGGCGCGTAGCGGCTGTTGGGGAAGCGGCTGGTCAGCTGGGCGAACTCGTTGTACGAGTCGCGGGCGGCACCCGGGTCACGCTTGGTCATGTCCAGCGGCAGGAAGCGCGCCAGCAGGCCACGGTCCTGGTCGAACGAAGTCAGGCCCTTGAGGTAGTAGGCGTAATCGACGTTCGGGTGCTGCGGGTGCAGGCGGATGAAGCGCTCGGCAGCCGATTTGGCGGCCTCGGGCTCGGCGTTCTTGTAGTTGGCGTAGATCAGCTCGAGCTGCGCCTGGTCGGCGTAGCGGCCGAACGGGTAACGCGACTCCAGGGCCTTGAGCTTGTTCACCGCGCTGGTGTAGCTGGAATTGTCCAGGTCAGCCTGGGCCTGCTGGTACAGCTCGGCCTCGCTGAGGTTCTCGTCAATGACTTCCTTATTGGAGGAACAGGCCGCGGTGAGCCCGAGGATGGCGATCAGCAGCAGGTGTTTCACTTGCATGGCGGCTTGCGTCCCTTTGACGGCCGCTGTCTTGGGCGGAGCCGTCCTGTTATGATGAGCGCCCCGGCCAACCCCGGGACAAAAGAAGCCGTATTTAACCACAAGCGTGCAGTCGAAACCAAAGGCTGTACGCCCGCCGAATCGAGCATGTCCGAGATCATTCAACTTAGCGCAGAGGTACCGTCCGAACTGGGCGGTCAACGCCTCGACCAGGTCGCCGCCCAATTGTTCGCAGAGTACTCGCGTTCGCGGCTTACTTCGTGGATCAAAGAGGGTCGCCTGACGGTCGATGGCGCGGTCCTGCGCCCTCGAGATACCGTCCATGGTGGCTCGCTGCTTGCCCTGGAGGCCGAGCAAGAGGCCCAGGGCGAGTGGGTGGCCGAAGACATCGAGCTGGACATCGTCTATGAAGACGACCAGATCCTGGTGATCAACAAGCCAGCCGGCCTGGTGGTGCACCCGGCTGCCGGGCATGCCAGTGGCACCCTGCTCAACGCGTTGCTGCACCATGTGCCGGATATCATCAACGTGCCGCGTGCGGGCATTGTCCACCGCCTGGACAAGGACACCACCGGACTGATGGTCGTCGCCAAGACCCTGCAAGCGCAGACCAAGCTGGTCGAGCAGCTGCAAAGCCGCACGGTCAGCCGGATCTACGAGTGCATCGTGGTGGGGGTGGTGATCGCCGGGGGCAAGATCGACGCGCCGATCGGCCGTCACGGTGGCGTGCGCCAGCGCATGGCGGTAACTGAAGGTGGCAAGCCTGCGGTCAGCCACTACCGGGTGCTCAAGCGCTTCCGTTCGCACACCCATGTGCGGGTGAAGCTGGAAACCGGGCGTACCCACCAGATTCGTGTGCACATGGCGCATGTGGGTTATCCGCTGGTCGGCGACCAGACTTACGGTGTGCGTTTCCGCATTCCGCCGGCGGCCAGCGTGGCCATGGTCGAGGCGGTCAAGAACTTCCCGCGCCAGGCGCTGCACGCGCGCTTCCTGGCACTGGATCACCCGACCACCGGTGAACGGATGGAATGGGCTTCGCCGCTGCCGGACGACTTCACCTGGCTGTTGTCGCTGCTGAACCAGGACCGCGAGGCGTTTATCGGATGAGTGGTCTGACGCAGTCGCTGTTGTTTCCCGACTGGCCGGCCCCGGCCTCGGTGCGCGCCTGCGTTACCACTCGTCAGGGCGGCGTCAGTCTGCCGCCCTTCGAGACTTTCAATCTCGGTGACCACGTGGGCGACGACCCCGCTGCGGTCGCCGAGAACCGCCGCCGCCTGAGCGACGCGTTCGCCATCCAGCCGGCCTGGCTCAAGCAGGTGCATGGTCTTGTGGTGGCAGATGCCGACCCAGCTGCGGTGGCCGAAGCCGATGCCAGCTGGACCGACCAGCCCGGCATTGCCTGTACCGTGATGACCGCCGATTGCCTGCCCGCGCTGTTCTGCGACCGCGCCGGTACGCGCGTGGCTGCCGCCCATGCCGGCTGGCGCGGGTTGGCGGGTGGCGTATTGGAAACCACCCTCGATCGCCTGGCACTGCCACCTGAAGAGGTGCTGGTGTGGTTGGGCCCGGCCATTGGCCCGCAGGCGTTCGAGGTGGGGCTGGAGGTGCGTGATGCCTTTACGGCGGTGCATCCTGAAGCGGGCAGGGCGTTTGTCGACGGCGAGCGGCCGGGCAAGCTGATGGCCGACATCTATGAACTGGCGCGCATTCGTCTGGCGGCGCGTGGGGTCACTGCCGTTTATGGCGGGGGCTACTGCACGGTCAGTGATGAGCGGTTCTTCTCCTATCGCCGTACCCCGCAGGGTGGGCGCTTCGCTTCAATGGTCTGGCTGGATCCTCGCTAGTCAGTACCGGCCCCATCGCCGG
>NZ_AKJC01000025.1 GCF_000282535.1 Pseudomonas sp. GM84
CCGACTGAACTACCGCTGCGCAGTGTGGACTTGCGTCCTGTTCCTCTCTGGCATTCAGCTTCTTTCGAAACCGTCTGCGCCAGGAACAACCTCAGGAAGTGGTGGGTGATGACGGGATCGAACCGCCGACCCTCTGCTTGTAAGGCAGATGCTCTCCCGGCTGAGCTAATCACCCCCGCGATGTTGCTTGTTGCGTTTACTTCGCTGAGGCCGCGAAATTTACGCAGGTGGCGGAGCTAAGTCAATAGCCCCATTGAATTTTTTTCAAAAAAACGAAAAAAGAGGGATTGTCTTTGCCGCCCCGCGAAAGGGCCGCTACAGACAAAAACAAGAAAGGGACCTCTTGGTCCCTTTCATGACAACTGGCAGCTCAGGTGTAGATCATCTTGCGGGTCATGCCGCCATCGACCACGAACTCCTGGCCGGTGACGAACGCCGCCTGGCGCGACAGCAACCAGGCCACCATGGCCGCAACATCTTCCACGGTCCCTACCCTGCCCGTCGGGTGCTGGGCATGATCGGCTTCGGTCAAGGGTTCGGCACGGCGCTGCGAGGGGTCGCGGGCATCGATCCAGCCCGGACTCACCGCATTGACGCGAATCTCCGGGCCCAGGCTCATGGCCAGGGCATGGGTCAACGCCATCAGGCCACCCTTGCTCGCCGCGTAAGCTTCGGTGTCCGGTTCGGACTGCCGGGCTCGGGTCGAGGTCAGGTTGACGATCGCGCCATTGTGCGCCCTCAGATACGGCGCACAGTGCTTGGCCAACAGCATCGGACCATTGAGGTTGACGGCCAGCACCCGATTCCATTGCGCCAGGCTCAGGCTTTCCAGAGTCTGGTTGTGCGGGTTGGCGATGGCCGCGTTGCACACCAGCGCATCCAATCGCCCAAACTGCCCGAGCACCTGCGAAACACCGGCACTGACCTGCGCTTCGTCGGCCACGTCCATGGTGATGAACCAGGCATTGTCGCCCAGGGCCTTGGCCACCTTGGCGCCGCGCGGGCGGTCAAGGTCGCTGAGCACCACTTGCCAGCCTTCGCAGATCAGCCAGGCAGCGATGCCCAGGCCGATACCGCGTGCGGCACCGGTCACCAGGGCTACCCGGCCGTTATGGCCTGGCCCGCCACCCTTCCAGTCGATCACAATGCCGCCAACCCACGCGCCAGGTCCGCCTTGAGGTCGGCCACGTCTTCCAGGCCGACGGCAACACGGATCAGGCTGTCGCGAATACCCGCAGCCTCACGCTCCTGCGGCGTCAGACGACCGTGGGAAGTGGTGGCCGGGTGGGCGATGGTAGTCTTGCTGTCACCCAGGTTGGTGGTGATCGAGATCACCCGCGTGGCATCGATGAAGCGCCAGGCGCCCTCTTTGCCACCTTTGACTTCGAAGCTTACAACCGCACCGAAGCCGCTCATCTGGCGCTTGGCCAATTCATGCTGCGGGTGGCTAGGCAGGCCGGCGTAATGCACCTTCTCCACGCCCTCCTGCTGCTCCAGCCATTCAGCCAGCAGCTGGGCACTCTCGCAGTGTGCACGCATGCGCAGCTTGAGCGTTTCCAGGCCCTTGGTGAAGATCCAGGCGTTGAACGGGCTGAGGGTCGGGCCAGCGGTGCGCAGGAAGCCCACCACTTCTTTCATCTGCTCGCTACGCCCTGCGACCACACCGCCCATGCAACGGCCCTGGCCATCGATGAACTTGGTGGCCGAGTGGAACACGATGTCAGCGCCGAGCTTGAGCGGTTGCTGCAAGGCTGGGGTGCTGAAGCAGTTGTCGACCACCAGCATGGCGCCGCGGGCATGAGCGATTTCACTGAGCGCGGTGATATCGACCAACTCGGCCAGCGGGTTGGACGGCGATTCGACGATCAACAGCTTGGTATTGGCCTTGATGGCCTTTTCCCAACCGCTGAGGTCGACCAGCGGCACATAGTCCACCTGCAGGCCGAAGCGCTTGAAGTACTTCTCGAACAGGCTGATGGTCGAGCCGAACACGCTCTGCGACACCAGCACATGGTCGCCGGCACTGCACAGCGACATGACCACCGCGAGGATCGCCGCCATACCGGTGGAGGTACCCACGGCCTGCTCGGCACCTTCCATGGCCGCCAGGCGCTCTTCGAACACCCGCACCGACGGGTTGGTGTAGCGCGAATAGACGTTGCCCGGCGTTTCGCCGGCAAAGCGCGCGGCCGCATCGGCGGCCGTGCGGAACACATAGCTGGAGGTCAGGAACAGCGCTTCGCTGTGCTCTGCCTCGGGTGAACGGCTCTGACCGGCGCGCACCGCCAGGGTGTCGAAACCGACACCCTCGAGGTCACTGTCCAGTCGCCCGGCATCCCATTGATCCGTCATGCCGCTGCTCCCTGATCAGTTGTTGTAGAGGTCGATGATCGCGCTGACGGCCTGGGTCTTTACCTTGGCCAGGTCGTTACGGGCCTGCTCGATGCGATCCAGGTAGGCTTCGTCGATGTCGCCGGTGACGTATTCACCATTGAACACTGCGCAATCGAAGTGCTCGATCTTGATCTTGCCGCCACCGACCGAATCGATCAGGTCCGGCAGGTCCTGGTAGACCAGCCAGTCGGCGCCGATCAACTCGGCCACCTGTTCGGTGGTACGGTTGTGGGCGATCAGTTCGTGAGCGCTCGGCATGTCGATGCCGTAGACGTTGGGGTAGCGCACCGCAGGGGCTGCGGAGCAGAAATAGACATTCTTGGCGCCGGCTTCGCGGGCCATCTGGATGATCTGCTTGCAGGTGGTGCCGCGCACGATCGAGTCGTCGACCAGCATCACGTTCTTGCCGCGGAACTCCAGCTCGATGGCATTGAGCTTCTGGCGTACCGATTTCTTGCGCGCGGCCTGGCCGGGCATGATGAAGGTACGGCCGATGTAGCGGTTCTTGACGAAGCCTTCGCGGAACTTGACGCCCAGCCGGTTGGCCAGCTCAAGTGCGGCAGTACGGCTGGTGTCCGGGATCGGGATGACCACGTCGATATCGTGTTCCGGGCGCTCACGCATGATCTTGTCGGCGAGTTTCTCGCCCATGCGCAGACGTGCCTTGTACACCGAGATACCGTCGATGATCGAATCAGGGCGGGCCAGGTAAACGTGCTCGAAGATGCACGGCTGCAGTTTCGGGCTTTGCGCACACTGCTTGGTGTACAGCTGGCCTTCCTCGGTGATGTAGACCGCTTCGCCCGGCGCCAGGTCGCGGATCAAGGTGAACCCGAGCACGTCCAGGGCCACGCTTTCCGAAGCGATCATGTATTCCACACCTTCATCGGTGTGGCGCTGGCCGAACACCACCGGGCGAATGCCGTTGGGGTCACGGAAGCCGACGATGCCGTAACCGGTGACCATCGCCACCACCGCGTAACCGCCAACGCAACGGCTGTGCACGTGGGATACCGCAGCGAACACGTCTTCCTCGGTTGGCTGCAGCTTGCCACGCACGGCCAGTTCATGGGCGAACACGTTCAGCAGCACTTCGGAGTCAGAGTTGGTGTTGACGTGGCGCAGGTCGGACTCGTAGATCTCCTTGGCCAGCTGTTCGACGTTGGTCAGGTTGCCGTTGTGCGCCAGGGTGATGCCGTAGGGCGAGTTGACATAGAACGGCTGGGCCTCGGCCGAAGTGGAGCTGCCCGCGGTCGGGTAGCGCACGTGGCCGATACCCATGTGGCCCACCAGGCGCTGCATGTGGCGCTGCTGGAAGACGTCGCGCACCAGGCCATTATCCTTGCGCAGGAACAACCGGCCGTCGTGGCTGGTCACGATACCGGCAGCGTCCTGGCCGCGGTGCTGGAGGACCGTAAGCGCGTCATACAGCGCCTGATTGACGTTCGACTTACCGACGATACCGACGATGCCACACATGCGACGCAACCCCTACATTGATGAAACTTGCACGAAAGGCGCTCAAGGCTTTGCGGGCCCGAGCAACTGTTCCTTGAACGGAAGATCAGCCGGAGTGCTGATCATTCCACTGGACATCCACTGACTGCTGAAACCCAGGATCAGGTTCTTCGACCAGTCAGCGACCAATAGAAATTGTGGTATCAGGCGCGATTCCTGCCACCAGGAATCTTGTTGCACCGGCCCCAGGCTGAGCAGGCCGATGGCCACCACCACCAGCAAGGCCCCGCGCGCAGCGCCGAAGGCCATGCCGAGGAAACGATCGGTGCCGGACAGGCCGGTCACGCGGATCAACTCGCCGACCAGGAAATTGACCATGGCCCCTACCAGCAAGGTAGCGACGAACAGAATGGCGCAACCGGCGATGATGCGCATCGACGGGGTCTGGATATAGCTTTCAAGGTACACCGAGAGCGACCCGCCGAACATCCAGGCAACCGCACCGGCAATGATCCAGATGAGCAGCGACAAGGCTTCCTTGACGAAGCCGCGCTTGAGACTGATCAGTGTGGAAACGGCGATGATCGCGATGATCGCCCAATCAACCCAGGTAAATGCCACGGTGCTGCCTACAGACGTTTGAGGCGGCGCATTTTACCAGAGCGCGGGGCTGGGGGTAAGCGGAATGTCAGGTCGTTTGACAGAGGCCCGTTTGCGGCGCGAGCCCGCTCCCACGGGCTTTTCGTGGACTTTGAAGTCAAGAAAAACCACTGGGAGCGACGCCGCGGCGATGCACCTTGGGCTTCAGCCACGCTCCGGCTGGAAGCGCACCACGAAACCTTTCAGGTTCTGCTTGCGGTTGATCGCATCGCGCACCCGCTCGGCCTCGGCGCGCTCGATCAACGGTCCGACATACACCCGGTTCATGCCGCCGGCCGAACGGATATAGGCGTTGTAACCCTGACTGCGCAGGGTGTTCTGCAAACTCTCGGCACCAGCACGGTTGGACAGGCTGGCCAGCTGGATCGACCAGCTCACCGGCAAGCCGTTGGCATCGATCTTCGACGGCGCGCTGGCGGTGGCCGCCGGCGCAGGCGTCGCAGCCGGCCGCGATTCGACCTTGGGCGCAGGCGCAGGTGTTGGCACCGGCGTCTGCGGCTTGGGCTGAACCTGTGCCTGAGTCTGCGGCGACGGGGTGATCGGCTGGCTCGGCGTAGCCA
>NZ_AKJC01000026.1 GCF_000282535.1 Pseudomonas sp. GM84
CCGCGAAGAGGCCAGTACAGGTTCAACAGTAAAGGAGAGCTGATGCCCGCCCACATCGAAGACTACGCCCTGCTCGGCAACTGCCGCAGCGCCGCCCTGGTCAGCCGCGACGGCTCCCTCGACTGGCTGTGCCTGCCGCGCTTCGACGCCCCTGCAGTGTTCGCATCGCTGCTGGGCAACGAAGAAAACGGCCGCTGGCGCCTGGCGCCCAGCGACCCTGTCGAGCACAGCAGCCGCCGCTATCTGCAAGACACGCTGGTACTGGAAACCACCTGGGTCACCGCCAGCGGTCGTGCCCGTGTGCTCGACTTCATGCCGTTGGACGAGGTCAACTCGGTGGTGCGCATCGTCGAGGGTCTGTCCGGCGAAACCCACTTCGAAATGGACCTGGTGCTGCGCTTCGATTACGGCCGCAGCGTCCCCTGGGTAGAAATGCTCGACCCCCTGACCCTCAGCGCCGTCGCCGGCCCCGACCGTCTGATCCTGTGCAGCAGCGTGCCGCCGCACGCGCGCGACCATCACACGGTCGCGCGCTTTCGCGTTGGCGCAGGCGAGCGTCACGTGTTCAGCCTGCGCCATCAGCCCTCGCACCTGCCGGTGCAACCGGACTGCGACCTCGACCAGGCTTTGGCACACACCCTTGAGCAGTGGCAGGCGTTCGCCGCCCGTTGCCCGGAGGTGGGGCCATACACCGCCCTGGTGCGCCGTTCGTTGCTGACCCTGAAGGCCATGACCTACGCCCCCACCGGCGGCATCGTCGCCGCCGTCACCACCTCGTTGCCCGAGCGGGTAGGGGGCGAGCGCAACTGGGACTACCGCTTCTGCTGGCTGCGCGACGCCACCATGACCCTGCTGGCGTTCATGAACCTCGGTTATTTCGACGAGGCCCAGGCCTGGCGCGAATGGCTGTTGCGCTCGGTGGCCGGCAACCCCGAGCAGATGCAGATCATGTACGGCCTGGCCGGGGAGCGCGACCTCCAGGAATACACCCTGCCGTGGCTGGCCGGCTACGAGCGCTCGCAACCGGTGCGGGTGGGCAACGCGGCATCCGGGCAGCGGCAGCTGGACATCTACGGGGAACTGGCCGATGCCATGACCCAGGCGATCAAGGGCGGGCTGCCGCGCCACCCCCGTAGCGCCGCGATCGCCCGTTTGATCCTGCCCTATGTCGAGCGTATCTGGCGTGAGCCGGACGAAGGCCTGTGGGAAGTGCGCGGCCCCCGCCAGCACTTCGTGCATTCCAAGGTCATGGCCTGGGTCGCCTTCGACCGTGCGGCAGGGCTGGCCAATACCACCGAAGAGGACCGCGAGCGGGGTCGCCATTATCGGCAAGTGGCCGATCAGATTCACCGCGAAGTCTGCGCCCAAGGGCTGGATGCCAGCGGGGCCTATTTCGTCCAGGCCTATGGTTCACGCGAGCTGGACGCCAGCCTGCTGCAGATTGCCCTGACCGGCTTTCTGCCGGTAGAGGACCCTCGCTTCTTGCGCACCTTGGAGCAGATCGAGCAACGGCTGCTGAAGAATGGCTTGCTGTTGCGCTATGACAGCGACAGCTGCAGCGACGGGCTCACGCCCGGGGAGGGCACGTTCCTGGTGTGTTCCTTCTGGTTGGCCGACGTCTATGTGCTGCTAGGGCGACAGGAGCAGGCGCAGGCGCTGTACGAGAAACTGACCGGGCTGTGCAATGACCTCGGCCTGCTGGCAGAGCAATACGACCCGGCCGGGCAGCGGATGCTGGGCAATTTCCCCCAGGCGTTCAGCCATATCGGCATCATCAATACCGCGCTGAACCTGCACCGGGCGCAGTGCCCGGTGCGCGACCGGGCCAGCAGTGGCAAGGGTCTGGGCTGACCGCGTCCTGCAGCGTCTGCCAGGCCGCGCAGGCCGAGACGACGGCGTTGCAAAGCTGTTAGCCTTGACAGGTTTCAGGCGTATTGAGCAGGCCATGGCCAACCACAAGATCGAGATTCGTCGGCGCAATGTAGAAAAGATTCTGCAGGCCGCCGAAAAGGTGTTCGCCGAAAAGGGTTTCGGCGCCACCTCAATGGGCGATATCGCCGAGCAGGCCGAGCTTCCGCGTTCCAATCTGCATTACTACTTCAGCACCAAGGACGACCTGTTTCGCGCGGTGCTGCAGGACTTGCTGGATGTGTGGAAGCAGGACGCCCTGTGCTTCGAGAATTTCGACGACCCGCGGGTGGTGCTGACCAGTTACATCCGCGCCAAGATGGGCCATTCACGCTCGCGGCCGCTGGGCTCGAAGATCTGGGCCGAAGAGATGCTGCATGGTGCGCCGGTGCTGGGCGTGAGCCTGGATGAAAGCCTGGTGCCCTGGGCGAAACTGAAGGAAGACAAGATTCGCCGTTGGGTGGAGGAGGGGCGCATCCTGCCGGTGGAGCCTTCGGCGTTGCTGTACATGATCTGGGCATCGACCCAGCACTATGCCGACTTCGGTTACCAGGTGACGGTGCTCAATGGCGGGGAAGCGCTGTCGGACCCGGCGTTCGAGCGGGCGGTGCAGACGGTGACCTGTGTGATCCTGCGGGGGATTGGGTTGGAGCCATAGGGCTGCTTTGCAGCCCATTCGCGGGGCAAGCCCGCTCCCACAGATACCGCGCAGTTCTCTGAAGCAGCGCGGTACCTGTGGGAGCGGGCTTGCCCCGCGAATGGGCCGCGCAGCGGCCCCACTCACTTTCAGCTGGCTTCGCGGTAGGGGTTACGCGGATCCTGCGTCCAGTTCAGGTAAGGCTTCCCGGTATCCTGCGCCACCATCTCGATGCAGCTCTCCACCGGGCAGGTAATCTGACACAGGTTGCACCCCACGCACTCCTCCTCGATCACGCTATAGGCATGGGTCCCATCCGCCTTCAGCGTGCTGGCGATGGCCTGGTGCGACGTATCCTCACAAGCGATATGACAGCGCCCGCAGCCAATGCACGCATCCTGGTCGATATGCGCCACCGACTTGTAGTTGATGTCCAGGTACTTCCAGTCGGTGGTGTGCGCCACGGCTTGCCCGCGGAACGCCTCCAGGTTGCGATGCCCGTGCTGGTCCATCCATCGCGCCAGGCCGTCCTTCATGTCCTCGACGATGCGGAACCCATGCAGCATCGCCGCCGTGCACACCTGCACCGCGCCACTGCCCAGGGCAATGAATTCGGCGGCATCGCGCCAGTTGCCGATACCGCCGATACCGCAGATGGGCAGGCCACGGGTTTCCGGGTCGCGGGCGATCTCGGCGACCATGTTCAAGGCGATGGGCTTTACCGCCGAGCCGCAGTACCCGCCATGGGTACTCTGATCACCGACGATCGGGTGCGCGACCATGCGGTCGAGGTCGACGCTGGTGATCGAGTTGATGGTGTTGATCAATGACACCGCATCCGCGCCACCGCGATGGGCCGCACGGGCCGACTGGCGAATATCGGTGATGTTGGGCGTGAGCTTGACGATCACCGGCAACGCGCAATAGGTCTTGCACCAGCGGGTGACCATCTCCACGTATTCCGGCACCTGGCCGACCGCGGCGCCCATGCCGCGTTCGGGCATGCCGTGCGGGCAGCCGAAGTTCAGCTCGATGCCATCGGCGCCGGTGGCCTCCACCAGCGGCAGGATGAACTTCCAGGACTCCTCCTCGCACGGCACCATCAGCGACACGATCAGCGCACGGTCGGGCCAGTCCTTCTTCACCTGGGTGATTTCGCGCAGGTTGATCTCCAGCGAACGGTCGGTGATCAGCTCGATGTTGTTGATGCCCTGCACCTGGCGGTTGGCGCCGTAGTGCGCCGAGTAGCGCGACGACACGTTGACCGCTGCCGGGTCCTCGCCCAGGGTTTTCCAGACCACGCCCCCCCAGCCGGCCTCGTAGGCGCGGACCACGTTGTAGGCTTTGTCGGTCGGGGGGGCGGAGGCCAGCCAGAAGGGGTTGGGTGACTTGATGCCGGCGAATTGAATGGACAAGTCGGCCATTTATGCTGCCTCCACGTTGAGCATGAGTTGGGCATGGATGGCTTCGGCGGCCAGCTTGCCATGTTGCACGGCCTGGACGGTGAGGTCCTGGCCCAGGGCGGTGCAGTCGCCGCCGGCGTAGACGCCCGGCAGGCTGGTGCGCATGTCGGCGTCGACGCGGATGCGTTCGCCGTCGCGGGCCAGTTGAGCGGCCAGCGGGTCGCTCAGGCTCTGCTCGTCGAAGCGTTGGCCGATGGCCTTGAAGATGGCGTCGGCGGCCAGTTCGAAGGTTTCCCCGGTATCGCGCAGGCGGCCGTCGGCAAGCTCGGTGCGGGCGAAGCGCATACCGCGTACCCGGCCGTCGTCGTCCAGCAGCACGCTGTCGGGGCGGGCCCAGGTGTGCAGGCGGACCTGGTTGGCCTTGGCGATGTCCTGCTCGTGGCCGGTGGCGCCCATGTCGGCGAAGCCGCGGCGGTACACCAGGTTGACGTCGCGCGCGCCCAGGCGGCTCATCTGCACGGCCATGTCGATGGCGGTGTTGCCGGCGCCGATGACCAGGCAGCGGTCGGCCAGTGGCAGTTGCGTGAGGTCGTCGGCCTGGCGCAGTTCGCGGATGTACTCGGTGGCGGCGAGCAGGCCCGGGGCTTCTTCATCCGGCAGTCCAAGCTGGCGCACGGCGTTCAGTCCAAGACCAAGGAACACGGCGTCGTACTGCTCACGCAACTCGGCAAGGCCCAGGTTGCTGCCCAGGCGCTGGCCGTGGCGGACTTCGATGCCGCCGATGCCCAGCAGGAAATCCACTTCACGCTGTGCGTAGTCGTCCACCAGCTTGTAGCGGGCGATGCCGTATTCGTTGAGGCCACCGGCCTTTTCGCTTGCTTCGAACAGCACCACGTCATGGCCGTGCATGGCCAGGCGATGGGCGCAGGACAACCCGGCCGGGCCGGCACCGACCACGGCAATGCGTTTGCCGGTGGCGGGTGAGCGCTGGAACGGGTGTTCGCTGAAGCCTGCGTTGTCCAGGGCATAGCGCTGCAGTTGGCCGATCAGCACGGGGGCGCATTCCTGGGCATTGTTACGCACGCAGGCCTGCTGGCAGAGGATCTCGGTGGGGCATACGCGGGCGCAGCTGCCACCGAGGATGTTGGCCGAGAGGATGCGTTCGGCGGCGCCTTGCAGGTTTTCGTCGCTGATGCGGTGGATGAACGACGGGATGTCGATTTCGCTTGGGCACGCGTTCACGCAAGGGGCGTCGTAGCAGTACAGGCAACGGGCGCTTTCCACGGCGGCCTGGCGGGCGGTGAGGGGCGGGGCGAGGTCGCTGAATTGCTCGGCCAGCGAGTCGTTGCCGGCGCGGGGGCGCGGCAAGTGGTTCAGGGCATCGATCACGGTTGTAGCCTCTCTTTTTTTATATGGGGCTCGGGGTGGGGGCGCTGTGCGCCCCAATCGCCGGCAAGCCGGCTCCCACACAGGGACAGTGATGTCCACAAGCACAGTGGTGTCCTGGAAAGCGGTGCTATCCCTGTGGGAGCCGGCTTGCCGGCGATGGCCTCAGCGCTGAACGGGCGTCGGGCGCTGCTGCTCGGCGCGTCGGCCCAACACCTCGTACACCGAGGGGTAGGCCGGACGTTCCACATACCGGCCTGCGCCTGGCTCGGCGCGCAGGTCGCCATCGGCCCAGACCACCCGGCCCTGGCTGATGGTGTGGCTGGGAATGCCGCGCACGGTGCGGCCTTCGAAAATGTTGAAGTCGACGCGCTGGTGGTGGGTCTGGGCAGAGATCGTGCGCGTGCCCTGCGGGTCCCACAGCACCAGGTCGGCGTCGGCCCCCACGCGGATGGCGCCCTTGCGCGGGAACAGGTTGAAGATCTTCGCCGTGTTGGTGGAGGTCAGCGCGACGAATTCGTGCATCGACAGGCGCCCGCTGTTGACCCCCGCATCCCACAGCACCGCCATGCGGTCTTCGATGCCGGCCGTGCCGTTGGGGATACGGCTGAAGTCGTTGCGGCCCATGGCTTTCTGTTCGGCGCAGAAGCAGCAGTGGTCGGTGGCGGTGGTGTGCAGGTTGCCCGACTGCAGGCCACGCCACAGCGCCTCCTGGTGCTCGCGCGGGCGGAACGGTGGGCTCATCACGTAGCCGGCGGCAGTGGACCAGTCCGGGTGGCGGTAGACGCTGTCGTCGATCAGCAGGTGGCCGGGCAGCACTTCGCCGTACACCGGCTGGCCCTTGGCACGGGCATAGCTGATTTCATCCAGCGCTTCGCGGCTGGAGATGTGCACCACGTACAGCGGCGTGCCGATGGTTTCGGCGATGCGGATGGCGCGGCTGGCAGCCTCGCCTTCGACTTGCGAGGGGCGCGACAGCGGGTGTGCTTCCGGGCCGGTCATGCCCTGGGCGAGCAGTTTCTGTTGCAGGTGGTAGACCAGCTCGCCGTTCTCGGCATGCACGGTGGGCACCGCGCCCAGCTGCAGGCAGCGCTCGAAGCTGGCCACCAGGGTGTCGTCGGCGGCCATGATGGCGTTCTTGTAGGCCATGAAGTGCTTGAAGCTGTTGACCCCGTGCTGGGTCACCAGCTCGCCCATTTCCTCGGCCACCTGCTCGCTCCACCAGGTGATGGCGACGTGGAAGCCATAGTCGGACGCGCTCTTCTGCGCCCAGCCGCGCCAGGTGTGGAAGGCTTCCATCAGTGACTGCTGCGGGTTGGGGATGACGAAGTCGATGATCGAGGTGGTGCCGCCGGCCAACCCCGCGGCGGTGCCGCTGAAGAAGTCTTCGCTGGCCACGGTGCCCATGAAGGGCAACTGCATGTGGGTGTGCGGGTCGATGCCGCCGGGCATCAGGTACTGGCCGCTGCCGTCGAGGATCTCGCAGTCGGTGGGCGGTTCGAGGTCTTTGCCAATGGCGCGGATCTGGCCATCGACACACAGGACATCAGCGGGATAGCTCTCTTCGTGGGTTACCACGGTGGCGCCACGGATCAACAGGGACATGCCGTCTTCCTCGCAGGCTGACCGGTCTGGGCCGGTTCTTGAAATTGTTATGGGCCAGTGGCTGGAGGATGGATTTCAATCCTGTCAGACCTGACAAGAATGGAATCTAGTTGCTGATTATGGATTGATCAAGAAAATAATTCATGAGCTTATAACTATCGTAACTAATTGATATTTATATAAATATTTTGCAGTTCACCAAAATGGTGAGGCCATTCACCATTTTGACGCACTTGACAAGATGCCAAATTGGTCAAGATTTTCCATGCAAAATCAGCTGCTTGAATCCTGGCTTCGAGGGGCTGGCCGCGCCACTGAAAAACCAGGCTGCACCAAGGTGAAACCGGGTGCGAGGGCCAGGGCCGGCCCAGGGCGGCACGAACACCCGGCGAAGGCATCAGCGTGCCTTCGCCGGGCGCAGTTGAAAGCCTTGCAGATCAGTTGATTACCTCCGGTCGGCGGCGGCCGTCGGGCAGGCCCAGGCCAACCCGGCACGCAAATTGAGTACGGCCACAACCGCCAGGCCGGACCGGAGGTGCAGTACTGGTGGTGTAGAGACTCCGGCCATCGCATTAGCCCGATGAGCGAACAATTAGAAAAATCTGGAGAAGGCCCCATGCAACAGAGCAGATCGGAAGTGATCGAGCAGGATGGACTGTTCGAGCTGTCGGCGGGCAGTGACGTGCTCGACAGCCCACGCTACAACCACGACATCGCACCGACCAAGGTGCACCAGCGCACCTGGAACAAATGGCACATCACCGCGCTGTGGGTGGGCATGTCCATCTGCGTGCCCACCTACACCCTTGGCGGTGTTCTCACAGCCTACTTCGGCTTGAGCGTGGGCGAGGCGCTGCTGGCGATCCTGCTGGCCAACCTGATCGTCCTGATCCCGCTGACGCTCAATGCCTTCCCCGGCACCAAGTACGGCATTCCGTTCCCCGTGCTGCTGCGGTCCTCGTTCGGCATCCTCGGTTCCAACGTGCCTTGCCTGATTCGCGCGGTGGTCGCCTGCGGCTGGTTCGGCATCCAGACGATGTTCGGCGGCTTGGCCATCCACCTGTTCCTGGGTTCGATCTTCGATGAGTGGAAAGCCCTGGGCGGCACCGGCGAAGTGATCGGCTTCATGGTGTTCTGGGCGCTCAACCTGTGGGTGGTACTGCGCGGCGCCGAGTCGATCAAATGGCTTGAGACGCTGTCGGCGCCGCTGCTGGTGGCCGTGGGCTTTGGCCTGCTGTTCTGGGCCTTGCCGCACATGTCGATGACCGAGTTGCTGGCCCAGCCGCCCAAGCGCCCGGAAGGGGCGAGCGTGGTCAGCTACTTCTGCGCCGGGCTCACGGCGATGGTCGGCTTCTGGGCCACGCTGTCGCTGAACATCCCGGACTTCAGCCGCTATGCCAAAAGCCAGAAGGACCAGATCCTCGGGCAGATCTTCGGCCTGCCGCTGACCATGTTCCTGTTCGCGGCGCTGGGTGTGGTGATGACCGCCGCCTCGGCGTCGCTGGTGGGCGAAACGGTGTCGGATCCGGTGAGCCTGATCGGCAAGATCCAGAGCCCGGGGTGGGTAGCGTTGGCCATGGCGCTGATCGTCATCGCCACGCTGTCGACCAACACCGCGGCCAACATCGTGTCACCGACCAACGACTTCCAGAACATCGCCCCGCGCCTGATCGGGCGCAGCCGCGCGGTGTGGCTGACCGGCTTCATCGGTCTGGCGCTGATGGGCCACGAACTGCTGAAGAAGCTTGGCTGGATCGTCTCCGACCTGAGCCTTGAGAGTGTCTATTCCAACTGGCTGCTGGGTTACTCCAGCCTGCTCGGGCCGATTGCCGGAATCATGGTGGTGGACTACTTCCTGATCCGGCGGCAGAAGCTGGACCTGGCCGGGTTGTACCGCGACGACGTCTACCCGGCCTGGAACTGGGCGGGCTTTGCCGCCTTCGGCGTGCCGGTGACGCTGACCGTGATGGCCATTGGCAACAGCAGTTTCAGCTGGTTCTACGACTATGGCTGGTTTACCGGCTCGCTGCTCGGGGGCGCGTTGTACTACGCCCTGGGGGGCGTGGCGGTGCGTGGGGCGGCGCGGTTGGCCAAGCCGTTGCCCTGATACCGCGTTGGCCCCATCGCCGGCAAGCCGGCTCCCACAAGGTCAGCGATGTTCCCTTTGGGAGCCGGCTTGCCGGCGATGAGGCCCGAAGATGAATGCAGATAACAAAAACGCCTGAGGAGACAACCCAATGACCCCAGCCCAGCATGTCCTGCAATCCACCGACCACCATGTCGACAGCGCCCGCCTGTGGCAATCGCTGATGGACCTGGCGCGCCTTGGCGCCACCGCCAAGGGCGGCGTATGCCGCCTGGCCCTGACCGACCTCGACCGCCAGGCCCGCGACCTGTTCGTCGAATGGTGCGAAGCCGCTGGCTGCAGCGTCAGCGTCGATGCGGTGGGCAACATCTTCGCCCGCCGGCCGGGACGCAACCCCAAGCTGCCGCCCGTGATGACGGGCAGCCACATCGACACCCAGCCCACCGGCGGCAAGTTCGATGGCTGCTTCGGGGTGATGGCGGGCCTGGAAGTGATCCGCACCCTCAACGACCTGGGCATCGAGACCGAAGCCCCCCTGGAAGTGGTGGTGTGGACCAACGAAGAGGGCTCCCGCTTTGCGCCGTGCATGATGGGTTCGGGCGTATTCGCCGGCAAGTTCACCCTGGAGGAAACCCTGGCCAAGCGCGACGCCCAGGGGGTCAGCATGGGCGAGGCCCTCAATGCCATCGGCTATGCCGGCCAGCGTGCGGTGCTCGGCCACCCGGTGGGGGCTTACTTCGAAGCGCATATCGAACAGGGGCCGATCCTCGAAGACCAGGCGAAGACCATCGGCGTGGTGCTGGGGGCACTGGGCCAGAAGTGGTTCGACCTGACCCTGCGTGGCGTCGAAGCCCACGCCGGCCCGACGCCGATGCACCTGCGCAAGGACGCCCTGGTCGGCGCTGCGGCGGTGGTCGAGGCGGTCAACCGCGCAGCGCTCGGCCATCAGCCGCATGCCTGCGGCACCGTGGGTTGCCTGCAGGCCTATCCGGGTTCCCGCAACGTGATACCGGGCGAGGTGCGCATGACCTTGGACTTCCGCCACCTGGAGGGCGATCGACTGGATTCGATGATCAAAGACGTGCGCGCGGTGATCGAGGCGACCTGTGCCAAGCATGGTCTTGCCCATGAGCTGATTCCCACGGCCGATTTCCCGGCGCTGTACTTCGACCGTGGTTGCGTCGATGCCGTGCGCGACTCGGCACGCACCCTGGGCTTGCCGTACATGGACATCGTCAGCGGGGCAGGGCATGACGCGATCTTCCTGGCCGAAATGGGGCCGGCGGGGATGATCTTCGTACCGTGCGAAAACGGCATCAGCCACAACGAGATCGAGAACGCCACGCCGCAAGACCTGGCGGCGGGGTGTGCGGTGTTGTTGCGGGCGATGCTGGCAGCGTCGGAGGCGATCGCCAGCGGGCGTTTGGCGGCGTAGTCCGGGCTATCCCACTTCGCAACATCCCCTGCGCGGCATTGCAAGTGAATGCCGCGCAGGGGATGCCAGTGAATTGCCCGCTCAGGTGATACGCATGGCCTCTCACACGTTCGCGTGACTGGCCGCAAGCGTCAGTTCGCGAACCAGGCCAGCGCGGTTTTGCCGGTACGCTTGCTCAAGGCGGTCGTAGACGGGCTGCAGTTGCTCGATCGTCTCTCCGGGATGCTGGTCGGTGACTGCCAGGACGCGATCCTGGTAATCCTGTTCCAGCGTTGCGAAACGCTCTGCGTTGGCTTCCTTCAAGTAATCGACCCAGAAGTCCCGGCTGGCAGCGTAGAGGATGAAGGGGTCGCCATGCTCGCCTTGTTGTACTTGGGCCAAGGCTTCGTCCAGCTCCCCCCGACGTAAGCTCGCCACACTTTGGAACAACATGCTGCTCGGAGGCAGAGGCAGGTCCAGCTGTTGCGCCAGGCGCAGGCGATAGGCCAGACGAACCTCTGCCTCGTCCCTGGAGCCAGTCTGCGTGCGGGCGATTTCGTCCAGTGTATGCAGACGGTATAGCCGCAGGGTCAGACGGTAGAGCGCCGGGCCACGGGATTGCGCAGGTATGTCGCGCAGCGCCTGTTCAGTGAATAGACGGATTTCCATCTGATTGAACAACAGCCACGCACCATCGGGGCAGGTCTGCACGGCTTCTTGCGCGATCACGTTGAACAACTGGCGCTGCTCTGCGCTGCCCGCAGCGATTTCCAGTACGTGCCAGACCCTGGCCGCGAAATCGGCGCGTGAGCTACGGGTTCGATAGGGTGCCGATTCTGTCAGTCGTCCGATAAGTGCAAGCAGGTCCTGAGCGTCGTCGGCCGCCACCAGTGCATGCCACGTATCGCGGTGGGCTTGGTTTTCCTCGACGCTCCCTAATAGCCAGCGCTCTACATCCGGTGCGTCCTGCGGGAAGGGTTGTGGCGGGCTGTGGACATGCCCATCGCGATCGGAACCGCTCTCGGACGCTGAATCCGATGAGTGTGGCTCGTGCCCTGTGTTGTTTGAAATCGAGTCCGGTAGGTCCATGTTGAAGGTGTAGGCGCGCCCGTACCGCTCGGAGGTATGGGCGCGGTACATGGTGTCTTCGCTCAACGGGTTGCCGTACAGGGAAATCTCGGTTTGCCCTTCGTTGTTGTTCGGGTTGTAGAGAATGTGATCGGGGAGCACGGTGATCTGGTTGTGATTGAGGTTCAGCAGGCTGATCGGCAGCAGTTCCTCTACCCATTCGGGCCAGGCCTGCAGTCCCGTGTTGGCCAGTGATAGTAAGTTCAAGCGTCCCGAGAGTGCAGAAACATCGTTGATCTCGCCGATGCGGTTGCCGTCCAGGTGCAGTGAGTCGAGGCTGTGCATGCTGGCGAAGGTACTGATCGCCTGTTGGTCCACCAGCATGCCCTGGTCATACAGCCTGAACTGCCGCAGGTTAGGCAGCACCGTCACTATGTTCGGTATGCGTTGCAGCGGTTCGCTGAACGCTTCCAGGGTTAATGCATACAGCGCCTGAAACGGGTTGAGGAAGCGCTCCAGCTGCTCTGCAGTGCAGGTCACGCGCGCCAGCTGCACGCTTTGGATCTGGGTTAAGTAGTCGTCGGGCAGGTGGGGTGGGAACTCAGCCAGTTCTATGCCATCGAGCACCAGCGGTGCGTGGGTCTCACCCAACTGCAGAGCATGCAGATGGGCGAGCAGCTGGTCACCGATCAATGACCTGGCACGGCTGGTTCGCTCGCTCAGAGGGGGCGACGAACTCGACGTGCTTGCCCAGCTGTCGAGAGCTTCGCGAAGCACGGTGCGTTGGCGCGCCTGCTCGTCAATGATGTTTTGCAGGGCGGGCGGTACCTCGATATCGAAGGTGTATCGTCCGCCGCTTGAATGGTCGCGAAAACGCGCTCGCATGACGGTGCGAGTAGACAGCGGATTGCCGTGCAGGGAAATCAAGGTTTGGGGAGGCGCCATCGTCGAATCGTTCAGAAGCCTCTCCGGCACACCAGGAAGTTGGTTGTTGCGCAGTGACAGGTGCTGCAAGGATGCGACAGTCTCATCGCCGAGCCATTCGGGCCATGTATAGAGGTTCATCCGATCAAGCCCCAGGAAACGCAAGGACATGCCATGGAACAAGTCTGTCTCCATCAGGGCGAGTATGTGGCCACCGCTCAGGTCGAGGTGCTCGAGTTCGGGCAGGTTGCGTAGCGCGTCTGCATCGCTTCGCATGAGCGGCAGGACGTAGTTCGGCAGACGCAATTCCCGAAGCCTTGGAAACCAATCGGCCATTCGATGCAGAAGGCGCGAGTGGAGGGGGCGGCTGGTCGAGGTCGGTGTGATGCGACCTATTTCCAGTGCCACAAGTTGGGGAAAGTGCTCGCAGAACCGCTCGAAGGTCTGCTCGTCGGCCGTAAACTGCGCACCATTAGAGAGGCCGCTGACCTCGATGTCGATCAACTGCAGGCGCTGCACACGCTGCATGAAAAATTCAGGCAACTGCGCGGGAAAGTCGATCAGCAGAATCTGTTCAAGGCGCAGCGGCGTATCGGTACGGCCGATTTCCGGCAGGTTGTTGTCGAACCAGTTTTGCCAGATCGCCTCGTGTATTCGGCTGCGGCTGGGCCCACGTCTTTGGTGATCGGCAAGCGTGCTGGATTCCTGGCCCCAGGCGGTGAGGTGGGCCTCTATTGCTGAGCGTTCATCCAGCAGTTGGCTGAGGCGGGCGTGGATCTGCTGGCGGGTCAGCCCTCTTGCTTCAAGCTCGCCGAGTATCTGCTCCGCCGATTGCGTCTCGCTGGGCAGATCAAGCCAGCTCATCATGTCGAGCAAGTTATCTCTGAGGATGTAGCCGCTGATCGCACCTCTGCCGCTCAAGGGGTAACCGATGCGGCCATCGCTCAAGCGCATCGGTGAAGGTCGACCGGCCCTGGCGGGCTGCATGTTGAGCGCCTTCCTGAGCGCTGGCCGAGGCAGCAACGGTCCCTGTTGGATTCGGGACTTCAGGAGCGGGCCGTCCCATGTGCCGGGGAACCCGAGGCTGGCGCGCTGGCTGTCGGGCAATGCATGCAGGACCGCACTGTAAAGGTCGTCGTGCCCATGCAGGCTTTTTCCATCGATGTCGAAAGCTGCATAGTCATAGCCTCGGCGGGTCAGCACCTTGTGTATCACAGCGTCATCGGGGCCAATGCTGTCGAGCAATCGTCCACCCTGCCAGCCTTCGCGCACCTCGATGCGCACCTGCGGCGACCAGCCGGGCAGGCGCTCCAGTGTATGCAGGATCAATATGTCGGTCTCGGGGTTACGCACCGACTCCAGGTACAGACCTTCGTACGCCCGTTGCAGGCGAACCTGCTGTTGATAGAGGCGTAATTCTTCTGACAGGCGCAAAGGTACCTTGCCTGTTTTCAGTTGCTGCAGTTCGTCTGCATTGGCGTGGGTCACCACTTCCTCGGCAATGCCGCTGGGGAGATTGGGGTACGCCCGGTTAATGACCTGAACAGTGTCCTGAGTATCGGCCATCAATGTCTGATAGCGGGTTTGGAATTGCGCGGCGCGAGTGCTGGCATCGGCCGTGGGCAGATCGGCCATCACCTGCTCATCGAGCGTGAAGCGGCGCAGGGTATCTTCCAGCAAGGCAGGTGGATGCAGGTTGTCGTTGAACATGCCGCGCATGACGGCTTCGGACGTGCCGCTGACCCACAGTATTCGCTGAGCGTTGGTGGCGGAGATCGTGGCGCCGCGTTGGCCCAGGCGTCGGATCAGGGTGTGCCCTTGCCATTCGAGCGGTTTGTCCAGTTCATGTAGCCAAGTACCTGCACCGTTGTGTCGCACGAGCGGCGAGTAGCGGTTGCTGGCGCTGGGATGTTCGAGCCTGAATTCGCTGTTCTGCGCCGTTTGGCTGACCGAGTAGACCTTGTCTTCGAGGGCCAGCCAGGTCTTGCCTTGGTAGTGATAGAGCCCGAGCTCATCTGGCACCAAGCCGGCAGGCAAGACAATGTCGTGGGCGAAAGGCGCAAGGTCGGGGTACCACAGGCGGGTCTCTCCGTAGGGCATTTCGACAGGCTTGAGTTCTTCGATGAACGAGGGCGTTTCCACAGGTATAGGTTCCACCGCGGGCCTGCCACCTATGTTGCCCGTAGCTCCCAGGGCGCCGATCAGTGCCATGTTTTCGGCGACGTCCATCATGTAGCTCAGGGCCTGCTCGCGGTCGTCGTTGGCCCAGCTTTCCAGGCCATCGAAAATTTCGAAGCCAAGCTGCAAGACGGTGACGCCCATCATGACTGCACCCAGACCGGGTACGAAGAATGCGCCGACATTGAGCGCGTCGAACGCTAGCTGGATGAAATAAGCTTTGCGCTTCTGGGCGGTCATTTCGTCTTCGAGCGCCGTGGGGACGGCATGAAATGCGGCGTCATCCTTCAGGCCGGCCATTTTCTGGCGGACCATCTCATCGAGCAATGGCTGGTCGAAGTAGTGGATGCCCACTCGAAGCTCTGCAGTCGGATCAGGCACCGCCTCGAATTCACCCTTTTCCCGGTTCAGCTTGATGGGTAACAACCGGTCCTGGAGTTTTCTCGTCAACTCGTCCACGTACCGTGCCGGTATCAAACGCTTGAGCCGGGACCATTCGTACGTCAGAAATTGCTGTGGCAGGTCCGCCAGCAACGCTTTTATCGAGGAATACTGTTTCAAGGGCGTTGGAGCACCGGGCAGATAACTCACCACCACGTCTCTGTAGGGGGGGACGCCGATGATCAACGCGCCATTGAGCTGGCGCTCCCACAGAGTCATGAAATTGCAGTGCAGGGGCTCTCCCTGGTACAGGACATGGTTGCTGACCGATAACACCAGCAAGGCGTCGTACATGGCCTTGCTGATGTGATCTTGCAGGAAAGCCAAATGGACATGCACACGAAACGCAGACTGTATGGCGTTTTTCAGCAAGTCTTGTGCACTTTGCGTATAGGCTGCATCGATCAACTTCTGGTACTCGCCGCCGATGTCCAGTTGACGAGACAAGTCTGCAAATTGATCGGGAGCGATGGGCACCGGCTTGCCGGTTGCGCAAGTGAAGACAAACGCGTCGTCGTCGAGGATGACAGCCTTCATCGAGTCGCGGTCCATCCCCCCAGGTTGCGCTTCCGCTTTCTCGAAGTTCTGCATGGCGCTGCGCAGCAGTGATTGAGTGGCCATTTTCAGTGCGCGTTGGCCGTCAACGATCGGGTCCCCGTCCAGGCTTTGTTTGTACTCGACCGCCTTGCTGGCATTGAGCAGGTAGGTCTTGGACACGTCCAGATCCAGGCCGAAGCGTTGCTTGACTGCCGGGGTCAGGGTTTGTTGAGCGAACGCCTCCAGTTTTGGCAAGGGCTTGAGCAACTGCGCCAGCTTCGCTTGGTATTCCCGGTGCAAGGCATAGTCATTGGCCAATGCACGCGCTGTCTGCGGATATTGCGGCCAGGCCTGAATGAACCAGGCCGGTGGCGACATGATGGCGGCCCGCATGCGTTGATGGATGGCAGGCTCCGCCGTCGAAACCCACGTAGGCAGCTTGCGGGCGACAACTTGCTGATGAGCCGGGATGGCCTGCGTGGCTGTGTCATGGTCAGTGGTGATGGATGAAGCTGTCATCGTCGAGACCTCATTGAGAGAAGTCTTCGATGCTAGTGACTACCAACCTGTGAAAAACCATACAAAAATATGTGCGGGCCAGCTCGTGGGCCCACGTCAGTCTCCTGGGCAGTGGCGAACAGGGATGACGCTAGCGCTTGAAATGGTAGCGCTGCAGGTCCTTTGCCAGGATCAAATTCCCGCTGTAGTGGGCGGTCGCTTCATCCCGCAGCTCATCGATGCAGGGGCTGCGTCGTGGGTCGGGCTGGTAGCGGGCGCTGAAGTGGGTCAGCACCAGGTTGCGCACGCCGGCCGTTTCGGCGAACCGCGCCACCGCGGCCGCGCTGCTGTGGCCAAAGGAGATGCCAGTACGCTCGATGACCGCTTGGGTGAAGGTCGCCTCATGCACCAGCACATCCGCGTCTCTGGCCACCTCGGCCAGCAGTTCGGGGTTGTCATTGTCGCCGCAGACGATCACCCGCCGAGCTGGCCGCGAAGCCCGCAGGTAGTCGTGGCCATGCAGGGTACGCCCGGCATGCTCCACTGCGTCGCCCTTGGCCAGGGCGCCCCATAGCGGCCCACGGGGGACGCCTTCGGCATCCAGGCGCTGCACATCCAGACGCGGCTCGGGGTTGATTTCGGTGAACACGAAACCGACGCTCGGCACCCGGTGCGACAGCGCCACGGTGTCGACCGTGACCGTGTCGCTGCGCCATCCTTCGAGGGTTTCCACGGCCAGCAGGCGCAGCTCGAAAGACAAGTAAGTGTCGCTGGCTGCCAGGCTCAGGCGTACCCAGTCATGCAGCGCGGCGGGCAGGATCAGGTCCAGCGGTTGCGTGCGCCCGCTCATGCTGGCACTGGCCAGCAGCCCTGGAAGACCGAAGCAGTGGTCGCCGTGCACATGGGTGATGAAGATGGCGCGCAGGTCGCGCACCGAAAGCGAGGTGTGCAGCAGCTGGTGCTGGGTGCCCTCGCCGCAGTCCACCAGGTACCAGTGGCTGCCACTGGCTTCGATCACGGCGGTGGCGCTGACGTTGCGCGCCTTGGTGGGCACCCCGGCCGAGGTGCCGAGAAACTGCAGGTCCAATGCCTGGGCTCCGGAAGTTGCGGGCCTACACAGTAGCCCGGTTGTCAGGGCGTGGCGAGGTCATCCTGGCGCCAGATCAGCTTGCTGGTGTCATAGCCCTGCTTTTGCGCGAGGGTCAGCAACTGCTCGCGGGTCTGGTCGGTGATCGCCGGCGTGCGCGACAACAGCCACAGGTACTCGCGGTTCGGGTGGCCGACCAGCGCCACGCGGTAATCCTTGTCATGGTAGAGCACCCAGTATTCGCCCTTGGTCATCCCGGGCGCCAGGCGGCTGAACCAGTTGTCGAACTGTACCCAGAGCTTGTCGGTCCTGCCCGGCTGCTGGGCTTCGGCGATGCCCTGGGCCTGGTTCCACTGGCCGTCCTTTTCCTTGCAGCGGTTGTTCACGTCGATGCGGCCATCTTCGCGCAATCCGTAGTGTGCCTCGGACTGCACGCAATTGCGCTGGAAGAACATCGGCAGGCGCGCCAGCTCGTACCAGGTGCCTTGGTAGCGTTGCAGGTCGACCTGCTGGGTGGTGGGGGGCGAGCGATGTTCGTCGCTCGAACCGACGCAGCCAGCAACGGCCAGCGTCATGCAGGAAAGGATCAACGCGGTGCGCATCGCCATGGCGAACCTCCTGGAGGCGGATGGGGCTTACCTGTGTTTCGATGCGCGCACGCTGCAAAAGTTGTATGGAATCACGCCTCTTCAGGCGGCAGGTCGAACGAGCCGGTCTGCACCTCGCCCGCGCGCACGTAACGGGCAATCACCACGCCCTTGGGCGACACCTGCGAGTGCTGCAGGGTGAAGGCTGCGGCGGCGGCATCGCTACCGAACAGGCGTTTGCCGTGGCCGAGCAACAAGGGGTGGATCAGCAATTGCAGCTCATCCACCAGGCCGGCTGCCAGCAGTTGCTGGACCAGTTCGGCACTGCCCTGGGTCAGCAGCGCCGCGCCGTCCTGCTGCTTGAGCCTGCGCACGGCAGCGGTCACGTCCGCGCCCAGGGCATGGCTGTTGTGCCAGTCGAGTGTGTCGGGCGAATGGGTGGCGACATGCTTGGCCACGCGGTTGAACAGGTCGGCGATGGAGAAGTCTTCCGAGTTGCCTTTCACCTTCGGCCAGTAGCCGGCGAAGATGTCGTAGGTGCGCCGGCCCAGCAGCAGCTCGAAGGGTTGGCTGAACAGCGCCTGCATGGCCTGGCCGAAGACTTCTTCGGCATATGGCACGATCCAGCCACCGTAGGCAAAGCCGCCGCGGGTGTCTTCCTGTGGGCCGCCGGGGGCTTGCATGACGCCGTCGAGGCTGATGAAGGCGGCAACGATCAGTTTGCGCATGGTGGGTTCTCCAGGAATGGCCTGTGGAGCACAGGCCTTGTCCCTGGTCGAACGGCGCGGCGCGGTTTCGACAATACCGGCGAATCTACAGCCAGTAGGTCACCGCCCACCAACCCAGCCCACCCATGACCACGGTGTAGGGCAAGGCCATCCACACCATCCGCCCATACGACAGGCGGATCAGCGGCGCGATCGCCGAGGTCAGCAGGAACAGGAACGCCGCCTGGCCATTGGGTGTGGCCACGCTGGGCAGGTTGGTGCCGGTATTGATCGCCACCGCCAGCGTCTCGAAGTGCTCGCGGCTCATGCCGCCATTGAGGAATGCCTGCTTCACCTCGGTGATGTAGATGGTGGCGACGAACACGTTGTCGCTGATCGCCGACAGCAGGCCGTTGGCCAGGTACAGCATGCCTGGCTGCTGTTCGGCAGGCAGCGCCAGCACCCAGGCGATCAGCGGGCTGAACAGCTGCTGCTGGTGGATCACCGCGACCACTGCGAAGAACACCACCAACAGCGCGGTGAACGGCATGGCATCCTGGAACGCGCGGCCCAGGCGATGCTCATCGGTGATGCCGGTGAAGGCGGTGATGAGCACGATCACCAGCAGGCCGATCAAGCCGACCTCGGCAATGTGCAGGCCCAGGCAGACGATCAGGATCAGCGCGGCGATACCTTGCACCCACAGGGCCACGCGCTGCGCCTGCGTGCGCGCGGCATCGTCCTCGGCGGCGTAGGCGGCCAGCACCTGGCGCACGCGGTCCGGCATCAGCGTGCCGTAGCCGAACAGCCGCAGTTTCTCCAGCAGCACGCAGGTCACCAGGCCCGCGCCGAGCACGGGCAGCGAGACCGGTGCAACCTGCTGGAAGAAGTCGGCGAAGTGCCACCCCATTTCGTGGCCGATCAGCAGGTTCTGCGGCTCGCCCACCAAGGTGCACACGCCGCCCAGGGCGGTACCGACCGCGCCGTGCATCAGCAGGCTGCGCAGGAACGCGCGGAACTGGTCGAGGTCTTCACGGTGCAGTTGTTCGATCTGCTGGTCGCTGTCCAGCGCGCTTTCCTCGCGCGGGTTGGCATTGGAGGCGACGCGGTGGTAGACCGCGTAGAAGCCCACGGCGGCGCTGATGATCACGGCGGTCACGGTCAAGGCGTCGAGGAACGCCGAGAGAAAGGCCGACAGCACACAGAACAGCAGTGCCAGCAGCGCCTTCGAACGCACCCCGAGCAGAATCCGCGAGAACAGGAACAGCAGCAGCTCCTTCATGAAGTGAATGCCCGCCACCATGAACATCAGCAGCAGGATCACCGGGAAGTTGTGCAGCAGCTCGTCGTACAGGGCCTGAGGCGTTGTCATTTTCAGCAGCAACGCCTCGACCAGCAACAGGCCGCCCGGCATCAGCGGGTAGCATTTGAGGGCCATGCCCAAGGTGAAGATGAACTCGATCACCAGTGCCCAGCCCGCGGCCACCGGGCCCACGCTGACCAGCAGCAACGGGTTGAGGATGAGAAACAGGCAGATGACCGCCTTGTACCAAAGCGGCGACTGGCCGAGAAAACTGTTGGCCAGGGCGCCGGTCAGGGAGCGTGACATGTAATTTGTATCCTTATGATTCGGCGAGCGCGCAAGGTGCCTGATCAGCGCCTTGCAGGCAAGGCAAACAGTCCCGTTTTTGGCACAAGTGCGGCCATCGGGCTGAGTTACCATCCAGCGCTCAATACCCTTTTTGCCACAGGAGTGCCGCCCGTGACCGAGTACAGCGCATTCAAGGTCGAACTGACCGACAATATCGCCCATGTGCAGATCAACCGCCCGGAAAAGATCAACGCGATGAACGCCGCGTTCTGGGAGGAAATCGTCACCATCTTCCAGTGGATCGACGACACCGATGCCGTGCGCGCCGTGGTCATCAGTGGCGCGGGCAAGCACTTCTCTGCCGGTATAGACCTGATGATGCTGGCCTCGCTGGCCGGCCAGATGGGCAAGGACGTGGGCCGCAATGCGCGCCTGCTGCGGCGCACCATCCTGCGCATGCAGGCGTCTTTCAATGCCGTGGACAATTGCCGCAAGCCGGTGCTGGCGGCGATCCAGGGGTATTGCATCGGCGGTGCCATCGACCTGATCTCGGCCTGTGACATGCGTTACTGCAGCCGCGACGCGCAATTCTCGATCAAGGAAATCGACATGGGCATGGCCGCCGATGTCGGCACCCTGCAACGTTTGCCACGTATCATCGGCGACGGCATCATGCGCGAGCTGGCCTTCACCGGGCGTAACGTCGAGGCCGACGAGGCGTTGCGCATCGGCCTGGTCAACCGGGTCTATGATGATCAGGCCGCCTTGCTCGACGCGGTCTTTGCCATTGCCCGCGAGATTGCCGCAAAATCGCCGATCGCCGTGGCGGGCACCAAGCAGATGCTCGACTACATGCGTGACCACAGCATCGATGATGGCCTGGACTACATCGCCACCTGGAACGCCGCGATGCTGCAGTCCGAAGACCTGCGCGTGGCCGTGGCGGCGCACATGAGCAAACAGAAACCGACGTTCGCCGACTGACTGGGCCGGGGGACGCGCAGTCAAGGAACCCCGACATGTCAGCACGCTGGACTACCGCAGTACTCGACCCGCAGATCACCGGGGGCTGGGCCGTCGCCCGCAGCCCGGAAGGGTTTTTGGTGGACGCCAACGGCGCGCTGTTCCCCCGCGACTGGCTCAAGCGCCAGGACCTGGACCTGTTGTGCGAGCACGGCATCGGCCACTTCGACGGCGAACCGGTGTTCCTGCTCGAACTGCGCAGCGCCAGCGAGCTGCCGGGTTGCAGCTGGCGCGGCCTGCGTGCCTTCATGCTCGAAGGCGACTTCGACACCTTCAAAGTGCTCGGCTACGCCGCGCAGATCGGCACCTGGGCCCGCGAGCACCGTTTCTGCGGCAGCTGCGGCCAGCC
>NZ_AKJC01000027.1 GCF_000282535.1 Pseudomonas sp. GM84
GCCTGTGAGATCGAATTCTACGGATTTACTTCCCTGTGTCAAGCATTTACTTCAAAAAAACCTTTTTCCTTCAAACGTTTAGCGCTTGCCCAGGACCCGCAGCTTAGGCGCGGCGGGGCTTTCAGGCCGATTATCGTGGTGGGCTGTGAGCCATGGGGCTGCATGCGCTACTATCTGTATGAATTTACAGTACTGACGGTCGTCCATGTCTTTGCGAAAGATCATTCATATCGACTGCGATTGCTTCTACGCCGCCATCGAGATGCGTGACGACCCACGTCTGGCGGGGCGGCCCATGGCTGTCGGCGGTTCGCCCGACCACCGCGGGGTGATCGCCACGTGCAACTATGAGGCCCGCGCCTACGGTGTGCGCTCGGCAATGTCATCGCGCCACGCGCTCAAGCTCTGCCCTGATCTGCTCATCGTCAAGCCGCGCTTCGAGGCCTACCGCGAAGCCTCGCGTGAGATCCACGCGATTTTCCGTGACTACACCGAGCTGATCGAGCCGTTGTCGCTGGACGAAGCGTACCTGGATGTCAGTGACAGTCAGTGGTTCGCCGGTAGCGCTACGCGCATCGCCGAAGACATTCGTCGGCGCGTTGCCCGCACTTTGCATATCACGGTGTCGGCCGGCGTAGCGCCCAACAAGTTCCTGGCCAAGGTCGCCAGCGACTGGCGCAAGCCCAATGGGCTTTTCGTGATAACGCCGGACCAGGTCGAGGCGTTTGTCGCAGCCTTGCCCGTCGCCAGGCTGCACGGCGTGGGCAAGGTGACGGCAGACAAGCTCACGCGGCTGGGGATCGACACCTGCCTGGACCTGCGGGCATGGTCTCGGCTGGCGCTGGTGCGCGAGTTCGGCAGTTTTGGCGAGCGGCTATGGGGGCTGGCGCGGGGCATCGACGATCGGGCTGTGCACAATGACAGCCGGCGGCAGTCGGTCAGCGTGGAAAACACCTACGACACGGATCTGCCGGACCTGGCCAGTTGCCTGGAGCGTTTGCCGGAGCTTCTCGACAGCCTCAACCAGCGTATTGCGCGAATGGACGACAGCTACCGCCCGGAAAAACCCTTCGTCAAGGTGAAGTTCCATGATTTCAGCCAGACCACGTTGGAGCAGGCGGGGGCAGGGCGGGACTTGGAGAGTTATCGGCAGCTGATGCGCCAGGCCTTCGCCCGGGGTGGCAAGCCGGTACGTTTGTTGGGGGTAGGGGTGAGGTTGCGGGATTTGCGCGGTGCGCACGAGCAGCTGGAGTTGTTCTCGGATAAATGAAAAGGGCTGCCAGAGGCAGCCCTTTCATTCATTGCACGCCCGGATCGGCCACCAACCGACCCGTGGCCTTGGTCAGTGTCTGCAAAAACTCCTGCTGCAGCTCGGGGTCGTTGCGGGTCAGCTCGACCAGGCTCTGCTCCATCTCGCTGGCTTCCTCTTCCAGGCCCAGCTCCGACAGGCGCTTGACCCGGTGCACCCACTGGCCGACATCGTCGTCTTCGAGATCGTCGAAGATCAGCTCGTGGGCTTCTTGCAGCTTGTTGCGCAAGGTGGCGCTTACCAGCAGGCTGGCATCGCCGCGCACCGCGTTTTCCTCATCGACCACCTGCAAGTGCAGGGTGCCGACGTGGTTGAGGTGCTGCTCCGAGAACGGGCTGTCCAGCAGGTTCAGGCGCAGTATCCCGTTCCTGTCGGTGGTCAGCTCGTGGGACAGCTTGCCGGCCTTCACTTCGACCAGGCGTTCGCTCCACGGCAGGCTGGTGTATTCCTCGCGCTTGTCCTTCTGCACTTCGCTGATGCCCGCCAGGTTCTGCTGGGCGCGGCCATTGGACTGCACGTTCATGAACGGGTTGAGCCCGGCCACGCCATAGCTGAACCAGTCGTGAGTCACGCTCTCGGGCAGGTTGCCCAAGGCGAAGACATTGACCACGTTGGCGCCGACGCCGGCCACCACGGCAACCGCACCCAGCGGGATCTCGTAGACCTCCCGCCAGGGTTGGTACGGCGTGTAGCGATCGTAGCGACGGGTGACTTCGAATTCGGTGATTTCGAAGCGCTTCTGTTCATGGATGCGCACACGTCGTTGCGGAAGCTCCATCACCTTCGGCTCGCCGACATCGATCTGCAGGGTGTGTTCGAGCAGTTTGCGCTCGACGCGCTCTTCATGCTCGCTGCGCTGGGACATCTGGTTGGCGCAGCCGCTGACGAGCAGGGTGCCGCACAGTGCGGCACCCCCCAGGGTAAAGGTACTTCGCTTGGACATGATCACTCGTGCTTTGGTTATCAGCGGCGAACGCGGGCCTGCAGGAAGCTCAGCACTTCATTGAGCGGCAGCGGTTGGGCGTCCTGCTCGGTGCGGTGCTTGTATTCAAGGTTGCCATCGGCCAGGCCGCGGTCGCTGACGACGATACGGTGCGGGATGCCGATCAGCTCCATGTCGGCAAACTTGATGCCTGGGCTGGTTTTCTTGTCGCGGTCGTCCAGCAGGACTTCGAAGCCGGCGGCGGTCAGTTCGGCATACAGCTTGTCGGTTGCTTCGCGCACGATCTCGGTTTCGTAGCGCAGCGGCACCAGGGCGATCTGGAACGGTGCCAGGGCGTCGTTCCAGATGATGCCTTTGTCGTCATAGCTCTGCTCGATGGCAGCGGCGACCACGCGGGACACGCCGATACCGTAGCAGCCCATGGCCAGGGTCACCGGCTTGCCGTTCTCGCCCAGTACCTGGCACTTGAGCGCCTCGCTGTACTTGGTGCCGAGCTGGAAGATGTGGCCGACCTCGATGCCGCGCTTGATCACCAGGGTGCCCTGGCCATCCGGGCTTGGGTCGCCTTCGACGACGTTACGCAGGTCGGCGACCTGAGGTACTGGCAGGTCACGCTCCCAGTTGACGCCGAAGTAGTGCTTGTCGTCGATGTTGGCGCCAATGCCGAAGTCGCTCATCAGGGCGACCGAACGGTCGATCACGCATTCCAGCGGCAGGTTCAGCGGGCCGAGGGAGCCTGCGCCGGCACCGATGGCTTCGCGCAGTTCGGCGTCGGTGGCCATGACCACTGGGTCGGCGACCTGTTCCAGCTTGGCTGCCTTGATTTCATTGAGTTCGTGGTCGCCACGGACCACCAGGGCTACCAGCTTGCCTTCCTCGGCGCCGCGCACGATCAGGGTCTTGACGGTCTTTTCGATAGGCAGGCCGAAGTTCTCGACCAATTGGGCGATGGTCTTGGCATCCGGGGTGTCGACCAGGCGCAGTTCTTCGGTAGGCGCCGAGCGCACGGTTTCGCGCGGGATGGCTTCGGCCTTCTCGATGTTGGCGGCGTAGTCGGAGCTGTCGCTGAAGATCACGTCGTCTTCGCCGGAGTCGGCCAGTACGTGGAATTCATGCGAGTAGCTGCCACCGATGGAGCCGGTGTCGGCCTGCACTGGGCGGAAATCCAGGCCCAGGCGGGTGAAGACGTTGGAGTACGCCTGGTGCATGCGGTCGTAGGTTTCCTGCAGGGAAGCCTGGTCGGCATGGAAGGAGTAGGCGTCCTTCATGATGAATTCGCGGCCACGCATCAGGCCGAAGCGCGGACGGATCTCGTCACGGAATTTGGTCTGGATCTGGTACATGTTGAGCGGCAGCTGTTTATAGCTGGACAGCTCGTTGCGGGCCAGGTCGGTGATGACTTCTTCGTGGGTCGGGCCGACGCAGAAATCACGGTTGTGGCGGTCTTTCAGGCGCAGCAGCTCGGGGCCGTACTGCTCCCAGCGGCCGGATTCCTGCCACAGTTCGGCAGGCTGGATGCTCGGCATCAGCACTTCCAGGGCGCCGGCGGCGTTCATTTCCTCGCGCACCACGGCTTCGACCTTGCGCATGACTCGCAGGCCCATCGGCAGCCAGGTGTACAGGCCGGAGGCCAGTTTGCGGATCATGCCGGCACGCAGCATGAGCTGATGGCTGATGACCACTGCGTCGGCAGGGGTTTCTTTCTGGGTGGCGAGCAGATATTGACTGGTGCGCATGGTTAGCCGTGTCGATTGCCTAAGACATTGAAATGACCCCGCATTGTACGGGGGCGAAACGAAGGCGTACAGAATGCCCCAGGCGGGGGCAGTTGTCAGCCAAGAAAAAGCCCGGCGGGTTCGCCGGGCTTTTTCAGGTGCGGGGCACGCTATAAGCCAGGCTTACAGGATGCTCAGCGGGTACTCGACGATCAGGCGCAGTTCGTCCAGCGATGGGGAGCCGTAGTAGACGCCATCGGAAGAACGGTAGGTGGCTTGACGTACGCGGAAGCTCAGGTCCTTGGCAGGGCCTTCTTGCAGCACGTACTTGACGTCGATGTCGCGTTCCCATTCCTTGCCGTTGCTGGTGCCGGTGACGTTGGCATCGGTACCACGCACGTAACGGGTCATGAAGGTCAGACCCGGTACGCCGAACTCGGCGAAGTTCAGGTCGTAGCGTGCTTGCCACGATTTTTCGTCTTCGGCGTTGAAGTCGGAACGAGCGACGGAGTTAGCCAGGAAAATGGTGCCGCCGCCGTCCACGCCGTAACCGTAGTCGCCGTCGCCGGAGACTTTCTGGTACGCCAGGGTGAAGGTGTGGGCGCCGATGTTGTAGGCACCCGAGAAGCTGAAGGCGGTGTTGTCGAGCTTTTCGCCGTCGAACGCGGTGTACAGCGCGGCGCCATCGCTCTTGGTGTCATAGATGTTGAAGTCGAACACCAGGCCTTGCTTGTCGGAGATCGGCAGTGCCCAGTTGATGTTGCCGTAGTACTTGCGCCAGTAGTCTTCGACCTTGGAGTAGTACAGGCTGGTGCTCAGGTTGTCGGTGAAGGCGTAGGTACCGCCGACGACATCGGCCTGGGTCAGGTGCAGGCTGTCGTGGTCGGTTTCAGCCTGGGCGTTCAGGGCGGTGAAATGACCAGCGTGCAGGGTCAGGCCCTTGATTTCGTTGCTGGTGATCAGGGTGCCTTCGACGGTTTCCGGCAGCAGTCGGCTGTCGTCGGTGGCAAGCACTGGCAGGGCGGTGAACTGGGTACCATACTTCAGCACGGTATCGGAGAAGCGCAGTTTTACCGCGCCGCCGCCTTCGGAGAATTCGTCTTGCGAACGACCCTCGGAGTCCTCTGGGAACATGCCGGTACCGGCGCGACCGCGGCCGCTGTCCAGTTTGATGCCGAGCATGCCGATGGCATCTACACCGACGCCGACGACGCCTTGGGTGAAGCCCGACTCATAAGTACCCAGGAAGCCCAGGCCAGTTTCCTCTACGCGGCTCTGGCTGCCGGCCGGGTTGTTACGGAAGTCGCGGCTGAAGTACAGCATGCGAGTCTTGACGTTCAGCTGGCTGTCTTCGATGAATCCCTTGGACTCGTCCTGGGAAGAGGCCAGGGCCAATTGCGAGGTCCCTGCCGAAACGGCCAGGGCGATCATGCTCCACTTCATCACGCGCATCGTGACTTGCTCCTTTGGTTTTTAGGAAGAGTACTGCTGCGCCCAAGTCTTTTAGTTATATGGGGCAGCTCTTTCTTGTTATGTCGGCGGAAATGTATAGCACGCAGACTGTTGTTGGCGATATGGGCATATTGATCCTTTCGGGAACTTTATGGTCCTGTCGCTTTTAAGTATCTCCATGTCGCAAATCACGCTCCGGTTTCACGGGCGTGTAACCCCAGCGCTGTTCCTGTCACCGTTGTGCAATCGCTAAGTGTCGATTGCGGCTAGGGAAACTCCCTGGTCTGTCCAATGCAGCTGTTGTTATTTGTCGCGTACACCGCTTTATGCAGGTGTCGTGCCGACTTGGCGTGAAAGGAATGCAACAAGCATGCTCAAAATTAACAACGCTTCATGAAATTTTCACAAGCGTCATGGTCGGAGCGGGAAAAGCGCCGAAAACACGGGGTGCAACTTGTCTGATGGTATGCCGAAACGAATGAGGCAGGAAAACTCCAAAGCTGTCATAAAAGTCAATGTGTTACCGGGAACTGTTGAAGTTCAGTGGGGGGAGTGAGTAGAAGCGTAGTGGCGAGCACGTTTGCGGCCTCATTTTGGTGCGAAAAGTAGCGCTGTGTTACCGCCTATGTGCAGCCGTCAGTCTTTGATGAACTGAAAGCGTGCAGCCATGTATCCTTGCGCCCAAGTTCCCGCGGTCGCGGGCTGTTTCGCTTGATGGAGGTTTACCGTGTTTGTGATGGATTCGCGTCTGCAGCAAGATTCCCACGTGCTTGGCGATTTTCCGCTGTGCCGTCTGCTGGTTAGCAAAGATGCCAACTACCCCTGGTTCATTCTGGTGCCCAAGCGTGCGGGCGTGAGTGAGCTGTTCGACTTGAACCAGGAAGATCAGGCCCAGCTCTGGAAAGAAACCACTTACCTGGCCGAGGTGCTGAAAAGCGAGTTTGCAGCAGACAAGATGAATGTTGCCACGCTAGGCAATGTGGTCAGCCAGATGCACATGCATGTGATCGTTCGCCACAAGCATGACGCTGCATGGCCGGCGCCGGTCTGGGGCAAGGTGCCCGCTGTCGAGTATGGGCCAGGGCAGGTCGAGGCTATCCGGCTGCGCTTGCGCGATTTGCTCAAATCCGGTTACGAGGAGGCCTGACATGCCGTTGGAATCGCGCGTCATCGAGCTGGAAACCCGGCTGGCGTTCCAGGATGACACCATTCAGGCACTGAATGATGTGGTGGTCGCACAGGGGCAGGTGATCGAGCGCCTGCAACTGCAAATGGCCGAGCTGATCAAGCGCTACGAGGAAATGGTCGGTCAGTACGGCAATGAAGGCGAAGAGGCGCCTCCACCGCACTACTAGACAGAAGGGATGCAGCCCTGGGTGCCCCCCAGGGCTGGCAGTGGTCAGCGGCGATGTACCGCGACCACATCCTCGGCCTGCAGGCCTTTGTCGCGGTGCATCACCGAAAACTCCACACGCTGGCCTTCGACCAGAATGCGATGGCCTTCGCCGCGAATGGCGCGAAAGTGGACGAAGATATCGTCCCCCGAATCGCGCGAGATGAAACCAAAGCCCTTGGAAGTGTTGAACCACTTCACGGTGCCGGTATCGCGCTTGCCGGCGTCCAGTGGGGTGGCTTGGCTGGCGCGCGACTTACGGCCGCTACGGGCGAAGCCGACCGCCAGGTGCAGGGCGACCGCCAGGGTTGCGCAGACCAGGGCGGCCAGGTTGCCCATTTCCGGGCGCGCAAGCAGGGTCAAGGTTTGCAGAACCACGGCCACGACCAGCAGGGCGCAGGCCAGGTGTTGCAGTTGTTGACGTGCGCCACGGTAATAAAGTGGCACGACCGGGGCCAGCAGCAGGTTGAGCAGGCCGAGCAGGCCCAGGTAGACCGCATCGGGTTGCTGCAGGAAGGGTGTTGCTTCGGTTTTCAGGCTGGGCATGAGCGAGAGCAGCAAAGCCGCAACGCCCGTCACCAGGTGGACGATCTTGAACATGGGTTGGCTCACAGTTGATAAGGCCGATCACAGGAAGAGCTGGCGGCACGGTGCGCATGAGGTGTAGAGCGCGAACACGCAGCACGCCAGCCTATGCACCCGGCAATAACAGTCCGCACGGGTGGCACCTTGCCTATTTAACAGCAAAGGCTGGGCCTTCTCAAACGCACGAGGCGGATGGCAATGGTTTGCCCTGGGTCATGGGCGGGGTGGTCAAAGTGTTGATACAGTGTTTCAGGCCCGCTTGATCATCAAGCCAAATGGAAAGGGGAACTTCATGGCAATCGATATCGGTATCAGTGAAGAAGATCGCAAGTCCATCGTCGAAGGGCTTTCCCGCCTGTTGTCGGATACCTACGTGCTGTATCTGAAAACCCACAACTTCCACTGGAACGTCACGGGTCCGTCGTTCCGCACCCTGCACCTGATGTTCGAAGAGCAATACAACGAGCTGGCCCTGGCGGTCGACTCGATCGCCGAGCGGATTCGCGCGCTGGGCTTTCCGGCACCTGGGTCTTATGCCTTCTACGCCCGTCATTCCTCGATCAAGGAGGAGGAGGGGGTGCCGGCTGCGGACGAGATGATTCGCCAGCTGGTTCAGGGTCAGGAAGCCGTGGTGCGCACCGCGCGCAGTATTTTCCCCGTGGTGGACAAGGTCAGTGACGAACCTACTGCCGACCTGCTGACCCAGCGCATGCAAGTGCACGAGAAGACGGCCTGGATGCTGCGGGTGCTGCTCGACGGCGAATAATCGAAAATTGTTGTAGGCGCTGTCCTAAAGCTCGGTCGATTGCTCCTCGGCCGGGCTTTTTCGTTTGTGCAGGAAGGCTTTGCCGCTGCTTTGTGTTCGTTTGTGCGCGCTTGATTTAGCCCCTGGGCCCTGCGCGGGTTGCGCAGGGATTTCGGTGGTAGCCAGTTAGTGGGGCGCGTGATGCAAGCGAATAAGCGGCGGGAAAGCCTGGGGCGATGGCCAGGCAAGCAGTGCATCGATCCGTTCAAGGCGGATTTCGACATGTTGCAGGTTCAGCCAGTGTCACGTTCGGTCCGGCTCAACGGTTTTTCTACCTGTTTGCGCCTGGAATCGATCTATTGGATGATTCTCCACCGTATCGCCGAGGCCAATGACTGCTCGGTCAGCGCCGTATTGTCGTACGTGGACCGCGAGGTGCACCTGCGCCAGGGCGGGGTGCGTAACTTCAGCGGGCTCATCCGGGTGATCTGCGTCGCCTGGTTGCTCGACCCGCCGAGTGTACGCTGATCGCCGGGCGGGCTGCGCAGTGCTTGTTAACCATATATAATCTCGCTTTTTGCTGCCCAGGCAGCCCGCGTAGTGGTTGACGAGAGACGTCCATGCCCCTTTATGACTATCAATGTGCTTCCTGCAATCACCAGATGGAGGTGCTGCAGAAGATCAGCGCCGCACCGCTGACCGATTGCCCGGCCTGTGAAGCGCCGGCGTTGAAGAAACTGCTGTCGGTTCCTGGCTTTCGCCTGAGCGGTAGCGGCTGGTACGAAACCGACTTCAAGACCGGGGCAAAAAAGAATCTGGCAGGCGGCGACAAGGCCGACTGAGTTGAATGCAGTAGCTGGGTCTTGCAGTATTAACCCTCTGGGCAAGGCCTCCACCGAATACACGAATCACGAGAAGCGAAACCACCATCATGATGCGCAGCCATTATTGCGGCCAACTGAACGAGAGCCTGGACGGCCAGGAAGTCACCCTTTGCGGCTGGGTCCATCGTCGCCGCGACCACGGCGGGGTGATCTTCCTCGACATCCGTGACCGCGAAGGCATGGCCCAGGTCGTGTTCGACCCGGACCGCGCCGACACCTTCGCCGCCGCCGACCGCGTGCGCAGCGAATACGTCGTGCAGATCACCGGCAAGGTGCGCAAGCGCCCTGAAGGTGCGGTGAATGCCAACATGGCCTCCGGTGCCATCGAGATCCTCGGCTATCAGCTGACCGTGCTCAACGAAGCTGAAACCCCGCCGTTCCCGCTGAACGAATACTCCGACGTCGGCGAGGAAACCCGCCTGCGCTACCGCTTCATCGACCTGCGTCGTCCGGAAATGGCCGACAAGCTGCGCCTGCGTTCGCGCATCACCAGCAGCATCCGTCGCTACCTGGACGAAAACGGCTTCCTCGACGTCGAAACGCCGATCCTGACCCGTGCTACTCCGGAAGGCGCGCGCGACTACCTGGTACCGAGCCGTACCCACGCGGGCAGCTTCTTCGCCCTGCCGCAGTCGCCGCAGCTGTTCAAGCAGCTGCTGATGGTCGCTGGCTTCGATCGCTACTACCAGATCGCCAAGTGCTTCCGTGACGAAGACCTGCGTGCCGATCGCCAGCCGGAATTCACCCAGATCGACATCGAGACCAGCTTCCTCGATGAGTCCGAGATCATGGGCCTGACCGAAAACATGATCCGCAAGCTGTTCAAGGAAGTGCTGGACCTGGAATTCGGCGAATTCCCGCACATGACCTTCGAAGAAGCCATGCGCCGCTACGGTTCCGACAAGCCCGACCTGCGTATCCCGCTGGAACTGGTCGACGTCGCCGACCAGCTGAAGGACGTAGACTTCAAGGTATTCGCCGGCCCTGCCAACGATCCGAAGTGCCGCGTGACCGCCCTGCGCCTGCCAGGCGGCGCCAGCATGCCGCGCAGCAAGATCGACGAGTACACCAAGTTCGTCGGCATCTACGGTGCCAAGGGCCTGGCCTACATCAAGGTCAACGAGCGCGCCAAGGGTGTCGAAGGTCTGCAGTCGCCGATCGTCAAGAACATTCCTGAGGCCAACCTCAACAACATCCTCGACCGCGTTGGCGCTGTAGACGGCGACATCGTGTTCTTCGGTGCCGACAAGTTCAAGGTGGTCAGCGAAGCCCTGGGCGCGCTGCGTATCCGCCTGGGTCACGACTTCGAGCTGCTGACCTGCGAGTGGGCGCCGATGTGGGTCGTCGACTTCCCGATGTTCGAAGAGAACGAAGACGGCAGCTTCACTGCGTTGCACCACCCGTTCACCGCGCCGAAGTGCACCCCGGAAGAGCTCGAGGCCAACCCGGCCACGGCCCTGTCCCGTGCCTACGACATGGTCCTGAACGGCACCGAGCTGGGTGGCGGTTCGATCCGTATCCACCGTAAAGAGATGCAACAGGCGGTGTTCCGTCTGCTGGGTATCGAAGCGGCAGAACAGGAAGAGAAGTTCGGCTTCCTGCTTGATGCCCTGAAGTTCGGTGCACCACCTCACGGTGGCCTGGCCTTCGGTCTGGACCGCCTGGTGATGCTGATGACCGGCGCCCAGTCGATCCGTGAAGTGATCGCCTTCCCGAAAACCCAGAGCGCTGCGTGCGTCATGACCCAGGCCCCTGGCATGGTCGACGCCAAAGCCCTGCGCGAGCTGCACATCCGTCTGCGCGAACAGACCAAGGTCGAGTAAGCGGACCCCGGGCGCATCCACATGGATGCGCCTTTGCGTTACGGCGCAGGAATTTGTCGTTGCGCCCCGTTCGGGGCGTAATTGTTTGTGTTTCAAGGATTTGGAGTTGTTATGGCTGGTCATTCCAAGTGGGCGAACATCAAGCACCGCAAAGAGCGCCAGGATGCCAAGAGAGGCAAGATCTTCACCAAGTGGATCCGTGAGCTGACGGTCGCGGCCAAGCAGGGTGGCGCCGATCCGGCCTCCAACCCGCGCCTGCGCCTGGCGCTGGACAAGGCCCTGGGTGCCAACATGAGTCGCGATATCATCGATCGCGCCGTGGCCCGTGGTGCCGGCACCAACGAAAACGACAACGTCGAAGAGCTCAGCTACGAAGGTTACGGCCCGGGCGGCGTGGCGATCATGGTCGAGGCCATGACCGACAACCGCAACCGCACTGCGGCTGCCGTGCGCCATGCCTTCACCAAATGTGGCGGCAACCTCGGTACCGATGGTTCGGTGGCTTACCTGTTCGAGCGCAAGGGGCAGATCAGCTTCGCGCCGGGCATCGACGAAGATGCGTTGATGGAAGCGGCGATGGAAGCCGATGCCGACGACGTGGTGGCCAATGATGACGGCTCGTTCGAGGTGTTCACTTCGTTCAACAGCTTCTATGCCGTGCGCAATGCGCTGGAGGAGGCGGGCTTCAAGGCGGCTGACGCGGAAATCGTCATGCAGCCGACCACCAGCGCGGAGCTGGATCAGGAGGGTGCCGAGAAGGTGCTCAAGCTGATCGACATGCTCGAAGACCTGGATGACGTGCAGAACGTCTATTCCAATGCGCAGATTTCCGACGAGATCATGGAAAAACTCGGCTAAGGTGTTCTGGCGCTTGCAGTCAGGCTTGTGAGTTTTCCGGCGCCTGTTCCGGCCCTTTCGCGGGACAAGCCCGCTCCCACAGGTTATCCACTGCTCCTGAGTACAGTGGATGCCCTGTGGGAGCGGGCTTGTCCCGCGAAAGGGCCGGCGCAGTTTGCAAAAATGCATCCCCTTGTACGATAGGCGTTATGACTCTGATTCTTGGTATCGACCCCGGCTCGCGCATCACCGGTTATGGCGTAGTGCGCCAGAATGCCCGCGGTTGCGAGTACGTGGCGTCGGGTTGTATCCGCACCGGTAGCGGCGAATTGCACGAGCGTTTGCTGATCGTCTTTCGCGGTGTCAGCGAAATTATCCGCACCCATGAGCCAGTGACCATGGGCATCGAGCGCGTGTTCATGGCGCGCAACGCCGATTCCGCGCTCAAGCTCGGCCAGGCACGTGGCGCAGCGATCGTCGCAGCCGCCGAGGCGGGGCTGGAAATCGCCGAATACAGTGCCAGCCAGGTCAAGCAGGCTGTCGCCGGCACCGGCGGCGCCAACAAGGAACAGGTGATGCTGATGGTCATGCACCTGCTCAAGCTCACCCAGAAGCCGCAGATCGACGCTTCCGATGCCCTGGCCATCGCCCTGTGCCATGCCCATACCCGCTCCAGCCTCGTGCCCCATGGCCTGGCCACGGCACGCCGGCGTGGCGGGCGCTTGCGTCTGTAGGCGCTTCATGCGCTGATACATTTTTTGTCCGGGTGAAACGTTCACCCGTTGCATTTGCTGATAGGGTTGACCGGTCTTTGACCGGCCCCGAGAGGAAGGATCGGAACGTGATTGGACGTTTGCGCGGCACCCTGGCGGAAAAGCAGCCACCGCACCTGGTTATCGATGTCAACGGTGTGGGCTATGAGCTCGAAGTACCCATGACCACCCTGTATCGCCTGCCCAAGGTGGGCGAAAACGTGACCGTGCATACCCACTTGGTGGTGCGTGAAGATGCCCACCTGTTGTACGGCTTCCATGAAAAGCGCGAGCGTGAGCTGTTCCGTGAGCTCATCCGGCTCAACGGCGTGGGTCCGAAGCTGGCGCTGGCGCTGATGTCGGGCCTTGAGGCCGACGAGCTGGTGCGCTGCGTGCAGGCCCAGGACACCTCGGCGCTGGTGCGCGTGCCCGGCGTCGGCAAGAAGACCGCCGAGCGGCTGCTGGTCGAGCTCAAGGACCGCTTCAAGGCCTGGGAAACGTCCCCGGCCATGTTCACCCTGGTGTCCGACGGCCCGGTGCCGGTCAGCAGTGCCTCCACGGCCGAGGCTGACGCTGTCAGTGCCCTGGTTTCCCTGGGCTACAAGCCACAGGAAGCGAGCAAGGCGGTGTCCGCCATCAAGGACAAGGCCGGCCTGAGCAGCGAAGACCTGATCCGCCGCAGCCTTAAAGGGATGATTACCAAGTGATCGAAGCCGACCGCCTGATCGCCGCCAGTGGCCGCGACCGTGAAGAAGTCCAGGACCGAGCGATCCGCCCGCTGCGCCTGGACGAGTACATCGGCCAGCCGGTGGTGCGCGAGCAGATGGCACTGTTCATCCAGGCCGCGCGCGGTCGCAACGAGTCGCTCGACCACACCCTGATCTTCGGCCCGCCCGGGTTGGGCAAGACCACCCTGGCCAACATCATCGCCCAGGAAATGGGCGTGTCGGTCAAGAGTACCTCCGGGCCGATCCTGGAGCGCCCGGGCGACCTGGCGGCCATGCTGACCAACCTCGAACCCCACGATGTGCTGTTCATCGACGAGATCCACCGGCTCTCGCCGGTGGTCGAGGAGGTGCTGTACCCGGCCATGGAGGACTTCCAGCTCGACATCATGATCGGCGAGGGCCCGGCGGCGCGCTCGATCAAGCTGGACCTGCCACCTTTCACCCTGGTCGGCGCCACCACCCGTGCCGGCATGCTCACCAACCCGTTGCGCGACCGCTTCGGTATCGTCCAGCGCCTGGAGTTCTACAGCGACAAGGACCTGGCGACCATCGTCAGCCGCTCGGCCGGTATTCTCGGCCTGACCATCGAGGACCAGGGCGCCTACGAGATCGCTCGCCGCGCCCGTGGCACGCCGCGTATCGCCAACCGCCTGCTGCGCCGTGTGCGTGACTACGCCGAGGTGCGCGGCAAAGGGCAGATCACCAAGGCCGTGGCCGACCTGGCGCTGAACCTGCTGGATGTCGACGAGCGCGGTTTCGATCATTCCGACCGGCGCCTGCTGCTGACCATGATCGAGAAGTTCGACGGTGGCCCGGTGGGGGTGGACAACCTGGCGGCGGCGATCAGCGAGGAGCGTCACACCATCGAGGACGTGCTCGAACCCTACCTGATCCAGCAAGGCTATATCATGCGCACGCCGCGCGGCCGTGTGGTCACCCGGCATGCCTACCTGCACTTTGGTCTGAATGTTCCCGGGCGCTTGGGCGAAGGGGGAGATTTTTCCGAAGCAGGCGATGAATGACAGATCGAAACCGGCTTTTCGTGGTCCTACCGCTGGCATGCCCTGGGCGCGCTGGCAATTCGACATTAATGAGCAAAAAACAGTTGCCGCAGCGGATTGGCAAGCTGAGGAGTAAGCACTAGAGTATGCGCGCGCAAAATGGCCTGGAACCTTTCGCACACCGCTGTCGCGTCTATTACGAAGATACCGATGCCGGTGGCGTGGTGTATTACGTCAACTACCTGAAATTCATGGAGCGCGCGCGTACCGAGCGGCTGCGACACCTGGGCTTTTCCCAGCAGCAACTGGCCGGGGACAACCTGTTGTTCGTGGTTCATTCCAGCGAAGCGCGCTATCACGCGCCGGCGCGCCTGGACGATGAGCTCCGGGTGACCGCGCAAGTACTTGAACTCAATCGCGCCAGCCTGCGTTTCGTACAGCAGGTCTGGCGGGAAAAGGATGAAACGCTGCTCTGCGAAGGGCAGTTCCTGGTGGCCGCCGTACGCGCCGACACTTTCAAACCCCGAGCCCTACCCCCGGAGCTGCGCGACGCCTTTATGGCGGACGGCTCGGGTAATCAATCGAATGCAGGAGAATAAGCGTGGAAGCTAACGTCGTCGACCATACCTCCATGTGGAGTCTGGTCAGCAATGCCAGCGTGGTGGTACAGCTGGTAATGCTGATCCTGGTGGCCGCCTCGGTCACCTCATGGATCATGATCTTCCAGCGCAGCACCATGCTGCGCGCCGGTCGTCGTGCGCTGGATGCCTTCGAGGAGCGCTTCTGGTCGGGTATCGACCTGTCCAAGCTGTACCGTCAGGCAGGCAGCAACCCAGACCCGGATTCGGGTGTGGAGCAGGTCTTCCGTGCCGGCTTCAAGGAGTTCTCGCGCCTGCGCCAGCAGCCGGGCGTCGACCCTGATGCCGTCATGGAAGGTGTAGGCCGTGCCATGCGCGTGGCCATTTCGCGTGAAGAAGAAAAGCTTGAGCAAAGCCTGCCGTTCCTCGCCACCGTCGGTTCCACCAGCCCGTACATCGGCCTGTTCGGTACCGTCTGGGGCATCATGAACTCCTTCCGCGGCCTGGCCAGCGCACAGCAGGCCACCCTGGCCACTGTTGCTCCGGGTATCGCCGAAGCGCTGATCGCCACCGCCATCGGCCTGTTCGCGGCAATCCCTGCGGTAATCGCCTACAACCGTTTCGCTGCTCGCAGCGAAGTGCTGATCGGCCGTTACTACACCTTCGCCGACGAGTTCCAGGCGATCCTGCACCGCAAAGTGCACACCAGCGAAGAGTAATCAGGTAGAAGCCCATGGCCCGAGTTCGCCACAAACGCAAGCCGGTCGCCGAGATGAACGTGGTGCCTTACATCGACGTGATGCTGGTGCTGCTGGTCATCTTCATGGTGACGGCCCCCATGCTCAACCAGGGGGTGAAGGTCGACCTGCCCAAGGTTTCCAGTGAAGCCTTGCCGCAGGACAACAACGTCCAGATCCTCACCATCTCCATCAAAGCCGACAAGACCTACTACTGGAACCTCGGCAGTGAAGTCGATACCGACAAACAGATGGACAAGGCCATGACCTTGCCCGACATGACCAGCGCGGTGACCAAGATCATTGCCGCCGGTCGCGACCAGGGCAAGCAGACCCAGGTCTTCATTCGTGGCGACAAGGCTGTCGACTACGGCGCGGTCATGGGTGCCATGGGCGGGTTGCAGAAGGCCGGTGTCGGTAACGTTGGCCTGATTACCGAGGCGCCCTGATGCAACAGCGAGAGCCATCCGCCTCGGAAAGCTACTTCTGGCCCAGCGTCTGGGCCATCGGCCTGCATGTGCTGGTGTTCGCAATGCTGTTCGTCAGCTTTGCCATGACGCCAGAGCTGCCGCCTTCCAAGCCGATCGTTCAGGCTACCCTGTATCAGCTCAAGTCCAAGAGCCAGGCGACTACCCAGACCAATCAGAAGATTGCCGGGGAAGCGAAGAAAACCGCCTCGCGCCAGACCGAAGTCGAGCAGTTGGAGCAGAAGAAGGTCGAGCAGGAGGCCATCAAGGCTGCGGAACAAAAGAAAGCCGACGCGGCTCAAAAGGCCGAGGAAGCTCGCGAAGAGGCCGAGGCGAAGAAGGCCGAGGCCGCCGAAGCCAAGAAAGCCGAAGCAGCCGAAGCCAAGAAAGCCGCCGAAGCCAAGAAGGCCGAGGAGGCGAAGAAGGCCGCCGAGAAGCAGCAGGCCGACATCGCCAAGAAGAAAGCTGAAGAAGAGGCCAAGAAGCAGGCCGAAGAAGAAGCCAAGAAACAAGCCGCCGAGGAGGCCAAGAAAAAGGCCGCCGAGGAAGCGAAGAAGAAAGCAGCCGAGGACGCCAAGAAGAAGACGGCGGCCGAGGAAGCGAAGAAGAAGGCAGCTGAAGAGGCCAAGAAAAAGGCCGCTGCAGACGCCCAGAAGAAAAAGGCACAGGAAGCGGCCCGCAAGGCGGCGGAAGACAAGAAAGCCCAGGCCCTGGCCGAGCTGTTGTCCGACACCACCGAGCGGCAGCAGGCGCTGGCCGACGAGCAGGGTGACCAGGTGGCCGGCGACTTCGACGACCTGATCCGACAGCGCGCGGCCGAGGGCTGGGCGCGACCACCTTCCGCGCGTAAGGGCATGACGGTGACCCTGCAGGTCAACATGTTGCCGGACGGCACTATCACCGGTGTTACCGTGATCCGCTCCAGTGGGGACGGTCCGTTTGACAGTTCGGCGGTGGCTGCGGTCAAGAACATTGGTCGTTTGACCGAGATGCAGGGTATGAAACCGGGCGATTTCAATCGTTATCGTTCGTTCAAGATGACATTTACACCTGAGGATCTAGCGTTGTGATTAAACTCCTTCGAGGAATGTTGGTCATGCTCTGCTGCGTGGCTGGCATGGCCATGGCAGAGGAAAAGAACATCCTGGTCACCAGCGGCAGCGATCGGGCAACGCCCATCGCGGTAGTGCCGTTCGGTCTGCAGGGTGGCAGCGTACTGCCGGAAGACATGGCCGACATCATCGGCAACGACCTGCGCAACTCCGGCTACTACTCGCCGATTCCGCGGCAGAACATGATCAGCCAGCCGACCCAGGCCAGCGAAGTCATCTTCCGCGACTGGAAAGCCCTGGGCGCCCAGTACGTGATGGTCGGCAGCATCGTGCCGTCGGGCGGCCGCCTGCAGGTGCAGTACGCCCTGTTCAACGTCGCCACCGAGCAGCAAGTGCTGACCGGTAGCGTCGCGGGCACCACCGACCAGCTGCGCGACATGTCGCACTACATCGCCGACCAGTCGTTCGAGAAGCTCACCGGCATCAAGGGTGCGTTCTCTACCCGCATGCTGTACGTGACCGCCGAGCGCTTCTCGACCAACAATACCCGCTACACCCTGCAGCGTTCGGACTACGACGGTGCACGTGCAGTGACGCTGCTGCAGTCGCGCGAGCCGATCCTGTCGCCACGCTTCGCCCCGGATGGCAAGCGTATCGCCTATGTCTCGTTCGAGCAGAAGCGCCCACGCATCTTCGTCCAGCACATCGATACCGGTCGCCGCGAGCAGGTCACCAACTTCGAGGGCCTCAACGGTGCGCCGGCCTGGTCGCCTGACGGTTCGCGCCTGGCGTTCGTGCTGTCGAAGGACGGCAACCCGGACATCTACGTGATGAACGTGGCGTCTCGCCAGATCAGCCGTGTCACCGCCGGCCCGGGTATCAACACCGAGCCGTTCTGGGGCAAGGATGGCAACACCCTGTACTTCACCTCCGACCGTGGCGGCAAGCCGCAGATCTACAAACAGTCGGTCAGCGGTGGTGGTGCCGAGCGCGTGACATTCGTGGGCAACTACAACGCCAACCCGAAACTTTCGGCGGACGAAAAGACCCTGGTAATGATTCATCGCCAGCAGGGTTTCACCAACTTCAAAGTGGCGGCACAAGACTTGCAACGCGGAAGTGTAAAGATTCTCTCCGAGACCAGTCTTGACGAGTCTCCCACTGTCGCGCCAAACGGCACCATGCTAATCTACGCCACCCGCCAGCAGGGCCGGGGAGTCTTGATGCTCGTGTCGCTTAATGGCCGCGTGAGGCTCCCACTTCCTACCGCTCAAGGCGAAGTCAGAGAACCGTCCTGGTCCCCTTACCTGAACTGATTGCGGCGTAATACTTTTGCTTAACACACTGGGGTTTCATTAGGAGTTTCACGATGGAAATGCTGAAGTTTGGTAAATTTGCTGCGCTGGCTCTGGCCATGGCCGTAGCTGTAGGTTGCTCCTCGAAAGGCGGTGACAACGCTGGTGAAGGCGCTGTTGATCCGAACGCTGGTTACGGCGCCAACACTGGTGCTGTCGACGGCTCCCTGAGCGAAGAAGCGGCCCTGCGCGCAATCACCACCTTCTACTTCGAATACGACAGCTCGGACCTGAAGCCAGAAGCCATGCGCGCTCTGGACGTTCACGCCAAGGACCTGAAGTCCAACGGCAACCGCGTTGTTCTGGAAGGCAACACCGACGAGCGCGGCACCCGCGAGTACAACATGGCTCTGGGTGAGCGTCGTGCCAAGGCCGTTCAACGTTACCTGGTTCTGCAGGGCGTTTCCCCTGCTCAGCTGGAACTGGTCTCCTACGGCGAAGAGCGTCCAGTTGCCACCGGCAACGACGAGCAGTCCTGGGCTCAGAACCGTCGCGTAGAACTGCGTAAGTAAGTTCCTATGCATAAGTGCCGTCGTGCTGTAACCGTCCTCGCACTCAGCCTTCCGCTTTCAGCGTGGGCTGCGGTTCCTGTAGTAGATGACAACGCAGGTGCTTACCCACCTTCGGGTTATGGCACGAGCGGCGCCTATGCCGGGGCAGGGGCTTCGACCCCTGCCTCGGCACAGGGCCAGCTGTTCATGCAGCTGCAACAGATGCAGGACCAGATCTCCCGCCAGCAAGGCATCATCGAAGAGTTGCAGAACGATGTGTCTCGCATGAAGCAGGAAAACCTGGAGCGTTACCAGGATCTGGATCGTCGCATCAACACTGGTGGCGCGCCTGCCGCGACCCCCGATAATTCCTCCACCGGTGCAGCTCCCGATGCTGCCGCCGGTGCCGCAGCTGGCGCCGCAGGCGCTGCTGCACAACAACCGGCCGCCAGCAGCGAGCCGGGCGATCCGGCGAAAGAGAAGCTCTACTACGACGCCGCTTTCGACCTGATCAAGCAGAAGGACTTCGACAAGGCCAGCCAGGCCTTCAATGCCTTCCTGCGCAAGTACCCCAACAGCCAGTACGCCGGCAATGCCCAGTACTGGTTGGGCGAGGTGAACCTGGCCAAGGGCGATCTTCCCGCCGCCAGCCAGGCCTTCGCCCAGGTCAGCCAGAAGTACCCCAAGCACAGCAAGGTGCCGGACTCCCTGTACAAGCTCGCCGACGTCGAGCGCCGCATGGGCCACACCGACAAGGTCAAGGGTATCCTGCAGCAAGTCATCACCCAGTACCCCGGCACCTCTGCCGCGCAGCTGGCGCAACGCGACCTGCAGAAGCTCTGAAACGTGCCTTTGGAAAGAAACCCGCGCTAGTCGCGGGTTTTTTCGTTAGAATCACTGCCCTTTTTTCGTAAACACGCTGCAGCGGATAACGCCTTGTCGAGTTCGCTGCAGTGCCTGACGGAGGCGGACAGCCTGTTTAGCTGTCACGCCCGTGGCGATCATGCAAGAAACACTACGCATTACCGAAGTCTTTTACTCGTTGCAGGGTGAAACGCGAACGGCTGGGCTGCCCACGGTATTCGTGCGCCTGACCGGTTGCCCCCTGCGCTGTCAGTACTGCGACAGTGCCTACGCCTTCAGTGGCGGCACCGTACGCACCCTCGACTCGATCATGGAGCAGGTGGCGGGCTTCAAGCCGCGCTATGTCTGCGTCACCGGTGGCGAGCCGTTGGCCCAGCCGAACGCCCTGCCGCTGCTGCAGCGCCTGTGCGATGCCGGCTACGAGGTTTCGCTGGAAACCAGCGGCGCGCTGGATATCTCGGCGACCGACGTGCGCGTCAGCCGCGTGGTCGACCTCAAGACCCCGGGTTCTGAAGAATCCCATCGCAATCTCTACGCGAACATCGAGCACCTGACCGCCAACGACCAGGTCAAGTTCGTCATCTGCTCCCGCGAGGACTATGACTGGGCAGTGTCCAAACTGATCCAGTACAACCTCGCCGAGCGTGCCGGCGAGGTACTGTTCTCGCCCAGCCACCACCAGGTGAACGCCAGCGAGCTGGCCGACTGGATCGTTGCCGACAACCTGCCCGTGCGTTTCCAGATGCAGCTGCACAAGCTGCTGTGGAACGACGAACCCGGACGTTGATTGAGAGTAAGAGCACATGACTGAGAAACGCGCGGTAATCCTGCTGTCTGGCGGCCTCGACTCGGCCACCGTTGTAGCCATGGCCAAGGCCGAGGGCTACAGCTGCTACACCATGAGCTTCGACTATGGCCAGCGCCACCGTGCCGAGCTGAATGCCGCCGCTCGCGTCGCCCGCGACCTGGGTGTGGTCGAGCACAAGGTCATTGGCCTGAGCCTCGACGGCATCGGCGGCTCGGCCCTGACCGACAGCAGCATCGACGTGCCGGAAACCCCGGGCGAGGGCATCCCGGTCACTTACGTGCCGGCCCGCAACACGGTGTTCCTGTCCCTGGCGCTGGGCTGGGCGGAAGTGCTGCAAGCACGCGATATCTTCATTGGTGTGAATGCCGTGGACTACTCCGGCTACCCGGACTGCCGCCCGGAGTTCGTCGAAGCGTTCGAGCGCATGGCCAACCTGGCCACCAAGGCCGGTGTCGAAGGGCAGGGCTTCCGTATCCAGGCGCCGCTGCAGAACCTGAGCAAGGCGCAGATCGTGCAGGCGGGTATCGCGCGTGGTGTCGACTACAGCCTGACGGTTTCCTGCTACCAGGCCGACGACGAAGGTCGCGCCTGTGGCAAGTGCGACAGCTGCCGCCTGCGCGCGGACGGCTTCAAGGCTGCCGGGGTAGACGACCCAACCCGTTATTTTTGAAAAAAGTTTTGATGGGGTGTTGATTTCTCGTTAGAAATCAGTATTATACGCGCCATCCAACGGGTCGTTAGCTCAGTTGGTAGAGCAGTTGGCTTTTAACCAATTGGTCGTAGGTTCGAATCCTACACGACCCACCATACGCAGTAAGTCAAAGCCCGCTACCGGAAACGGTGGCGGGCTTTGTCGTTTCTGGCGATCTGTCGTGGCTTCATCGCCGGCAAGCCGGCTCCCACAGGGTGCTCACTGCCCTCAATGGCTGTGCAGATCCTGTGGGAGCCGGCTT
>NZ_AKJC01000028.1 GCF_000282535.1 Pseudomonas sp. GM84
TTGCCGGCGATTGGGCCGCAATTACATCCGTGGATAGTCGATATACCCCACCGGCCCCTTGGCATAAAAGGTCTCCGGATGCGCCTGGTTCAGCGGCGCATCCGCCGCCAATCGCGCCGGCAAGTCCGGGTTGGCAATGAAGGGCACGCCAAACGCCACCGCATCCGCCTTGCCACTGGCCAGCGCCGCACTGGCACTGGCCTTGTCGAACCGTTCGTTGACGATATACGGGCCACCGAACGCTGCCTTGATCAGCGTGCCGATGCTGTCGTCGGCTTGCTTCTCTCGCGAGCAGATGAAGGCGATGCCACGCTTGCCCAGCTCCCGCGCCACATAGGTGAAGGTTTCGGCGCGGTCGGCGTCGCCCATGTCATGCGAGTCGGCACGCGGTGCCAGGTGCACGCCCACCCGTCCCGCGCCCCACACTTCGATGGCCGCGTCGGTCACTTCCAGCAACAGTCGCGCACGGTTTTCCAGCGAGCCACCGTAGCGGTCGGTGCGCTGGTTGGTGCTGCTCTGCAGGAACTGATCGAGCAGGTAGCCGTTGGCACCGTGAATTTCCACACCATCGAAGCCTGCCGCCTTGGCGTTCTCGGCGCCGCTGCGGTAGGCCTCGACGATGTCGGCAATCTCTTCGGTTTCCAGCGCGCGTGGGGTGGGGTACTCGGTGATCGGGCGTACCAGGCTGACATGGCCCTTGGGCTGGATCGCACTGGGCGCCACCGGCAGCTCACCGTTCAGGTAGCTGGGGTGGGAGATGCGGCCGACGTGCCACAGCTGCAGGAAAATCCGCCCGCCAGCGGCGTGCACGGCCTTGGTGACATTGTTCCAGCCACGTACCTGCTGGTCGTTCCAGATGCCGGGGGTGTCCGGGTAGCCGACGCCCATCGGCGTCACCGAGGTCGCTTCGCTGAGGATCAGCCCGGCGCTGGCGCGCTGCACGTAGTACTCGGCCATCAGGGCGTTGGGCACCCGGCCTTCGTCGGCGCGGCAGCGGGTCAGCGGCGCCATGATGATGCGGTTGGGCAGTTGCACGTCGCCCAGCGTGATCGGATCGAAAAGCGTGGTCATGAAGGTTACCTGCCTTGTCAGAGCGCTTGGCGCAGTTGTTCGAGGAATGCCTGGACCGTGGCTTCGTTACGTTTGAAGAAGTGCCATTGGCCGATCTTCTGGCTGCTGATAAGGCCGGCCCGCTGCAACGTGGCCAGGTGGGCGGAGACGGTCGACTGCGACAGGCCGCAGCGTTGATCGATCTGCCCGGCACAGACGCCCTGCGCGGTGCTGTGGTGCTGGTCAGGAAATTGCGCAGCCGGGTCTTTCAGCCAGTGGAGAATTTCGCGCCGGACCGGATGGGCCAGGGCTTTGATGATTTCGTCGAGATCAATGGGCATGGTCGTCACGTGTGATGTACCGGTATATCGCGATGAGACGAAATATAAATCGGAAATTCTCGATATCGAAATATGAATAGGCTCTGAGCTGAGCACGAATCGCTATATCGCGTTATAACGATATGCGTGAGGCCGGTGCTAAACTGCGGGCATGAACTACCTCGCACATCTGCACCTGGGCGGCCCTGCGCCGCAACAACTGCTTGGCAGCCTGTATGGCGATTTCGTCAAAGGATCGCTCGAGGGGCGGTTTCCGCCTGCCCTTGAGGCGGCCATCCGCTTGCACCGGCATATCGACAGTTACACCGATCAGCATCCGCTGGTATTGGCGGCGCTGGCGCGGTTTCCGCGTGAGCGGCGGCGGTTTGCCGGGATCGTCCTGGATGTGTTCTTCGATCATTGCCTGGCGCGGCACTGGGGGGATTACGCCGAACAGCCGCTGGCGCAGTTCACCGGAGATTTCTATCGGGTGTTGCTGGCGGAGCCGGCGTTGCCCGGTCGGCTGGCGCGGATTGCGCCGTTCATGGCGGCCGATGACTGGCTGGGGGCTTATGGCGATTTCGCTACCCTGGACCAGGTGTACAAGGGAATTGCCAGGCGCTTGTCGCGGCCGGAAGGGATGGCCGGGGTGATGGGCGAACTGGAGCGGTTGTATGAGCCTTTGCTGGCGGACTTTCGTGAGTTCTATCCGCAGCTGCAGGCGTTTGCGGCGTCGGGTCGGGCCTCATCGCCGGCAAGCCGGCTCCCACAGGATCACCCCTGATCTCAAGGCCTGTGGAGTACCTGTGGGAGCCGGCTTGCCGGCGATGAGGACGGTACAGGCAACACCCATCAAGCAGCCCGAGCCTGCCGACGCGGCGCCACCTCAACCTCCTCAACCCCGAACAACGCCAGCTGGATGGCCTGCTGCGCCTGAAACGCCAACGCCGCCCGCTCCTTGTCCACACTGCTGATCGGCTGCAACAAGTGAATGCACACCTCACCGCGAGGCTCGGCGAACAGTCGCAGCAGGTGAGAAACCAGATCGTCATCGCCAATGAATGGCGCAATCGGGTCCGTCTCGCCCTTGCGCAGATACTGAATGGCCACTGGCTGCACCGCCACACCCTGATCGATGGCGCCGGCCAGCAAGCGGCCGTGGAAGGTGCGCAGCTGGCGCCCGTCGGTGGTGGTGCCTTCAGGGAAGATCAGCAGCGGCCTGTCCTGGCCCAGCTGTTCGCTGATCTGTTCACGCAACCGTTGGCTGTCGCCACCCCCACGGCGTATGAACAGCGTGCCGGCCTGTTCCGCCAGCCAACCGGCCAGCGGCCAGCGGCGTACTTCGGCCTTGGACAGAAACGACAACGGCATCAGCATGCCGAGCAGGGGAATGTCGGTCCACGAGACGTGGTTGCTGACCCACAGCATCGGCCGTTGCGGCACCACGCCCATCACGCGCACGTCGAAGGGCAGGGCGGCGACCAGCTGCTTCATGAACAGGCAGGTCCAGCGCTGCCGGCGTTCCAGGGGAGCCCTGAACCCTAAACGCTCGCCCAAAGCGATGACGCTGGCCATGAGCGTGCCCCAGAGCAGCACCAGCAGCAGCCGGCAGAGGCGGGCGAGCACCCGCAGCCTGGGCATCAGACTGCCGCCTTGAAGTGGCGTGCGTAGCGTGGGCAGAGGTCGTCACGCTTGAGCAGAATGAATACATCGGCCACCTGGAAGTCCTCGTCCCAGCAGGGCTCGCCGCAAATCTTCGCGCCCAGGCGCATATAGGCCTTGAGCAGCGGGGGCATTTCGGCGATGACGTTGGTCGGCAGCGCCAGGCTGGGCAAGGGGTTCTTCGGCTCGGCGCGCAGGTGCTCGGTGCACAGGTAGCGTTCGCGCAGGCGTTGCATGACCGCGTGGGCTTGCACACCGCCATCCTGCATCGGGATGCTGGCGCAACCCATCAGGTAGCTGTAGCGGCCTTCGTTGAGCACCTCGGCCAGCTCGCCCCAGAGCACGGCGATGGTGCCGCCGTTGCGGTAGTCGGGGTCGACGCAGGTGCGCCCCAGTTCAAGGATCGGACCTTGCAGTTGCAACAGGCCATGCAGGCTGAACTCTTCTTCGCTGTAGAAACGCCCCAGGCTGCTGGCGGCCTGGTGGTCGAGCAGGCGGGTGGTGGCCACCAGCTCGCCGGTGCTCAGGTCACGCACACCAATGTGGCGGCAATGGACGTCGTAGTCGTCCATGTCCAGGCCCTGTTCGGCGCCTTTGAGCTTGGCCTTGAATTCCGCGCTGAACACTTTGTAGCGCAGCGCCTGCGCTTCTTGCAGGGCGGTTGCTCCAATCAGGCGTTCGGCTTGCAGACGGCGTTCAGTGCTGTTGTCGCCAGGGTGAGCGATCCGAGTCATTGCGAGTCTCCATAAGCCAGCCATGAAGGGTTGCGGCCGGTCGGCTTTGTTGTGCAAAGTCAGCCTAGGTAGGCGCGGTGTCACGGCTGTGAACCTTTGGTGATGCTTGCGTGACAGCCCCCAGAGCCCCACGAGGAGCATGCGATGGCATGGTTGCAACGACTCAACGACCCTTTGCGACAGCCGCTGGCTGGCACCTTGGGCGAGACTTACAGTGCGCAGCTCGAACGTCTTGGCGCGGTCTGCCCGTTCGAACTGGCGGTGCTGGGCGGGCGCGCCATGGCCACCCCTGGCCTGGCTTTCCTGATCGGTTACCAGGCGGCCCTGCGGGTGCTCTGGCCCAGTGCCCCGGCCAGCCTTGGCGCGCTGTGCGCCACCGAGCGGCGCAGCGTGCGCCCGGCGGACATGCAGACGCGCCTTGAAGGGTTGCGCCTGACCGGCAACAAGGACTTCGTCACTGCCGGGCTGGATGCCGAATGGTTGCTGGTGGCGGCGCGCAGCGAAGGGCAGGGGGAAGGGCCGAGGTTGAACCTGGCGGTGGTCTACCCCGGTGAGCCGGGAGTGACCCTGGAGGCGCTGCCCACCTTGCCGTTGATGCCTGAAGTGGGGCATGGGCGGCTGCGCTTGCAGGAAGCCGGTTGCGAGTTGCTGGCGGGCGACGGTTGGGATGCCTACGTCAAACCGTTCCGTTCGCTGGAAGATTTGTACGTGCTGGCGGCCTTGACCGCCTGGTTGTATGGCGTCGGCCAGGAGTGTGGCTGGCCGCAGGACTTGCGCTTGCGCCTGTTGGGGTTGCTGGCGGGCTGTGCCGAGGGTAGCCGGCAGTGCGCCGATAGCGTGGGCTGCCATTTGTTGCTGGGCGGATTGTTTGCGCAGTTTCAGGCGCTGCGTGGGGCGATCGACAAGGCGCTGTTGGCGGGGCCGGCGCAGTGGTCGCAACTGTGGCAGCGGGACCAGGGCGTGCTGGCGTTGGCCACTGCCGCACGGGAAAAGCGCCTGGCCAAGGCTTGGGCGGCCGAAGGGTTGTCATGAAAGATTGAGAGGCTGTGTCAATCTTTGAACCTGGGGCTGCTTCGCAGCCCATCGCCGGCAAGCCGGCTCCCACAGTTACAGTGTAAAGCTTGAGGTGTGGGAGCCGGCTTGCCGGCGATGGGGCGCGAAGCGGCCCCAACAAGGCCAACCCCATGCTCAAAACCCTGCTGGCCATCATCGGCCTGACCATCCTGCCTGCCTGGGCCGAAGACTGGCCCGAACCCGACTGGCCAGTTGCCCCTGTCGCCAGCGACTGGCAATCCGTCGACACCTACGCCTTCCCACAACGCAACGCCAGCGATCGCAGCGGCATCCGTACCGATGCCCTGCTCATCATCCGCGATGGCCGCATCATTCATGAACGCTACAGCGCCCCCACCGCCGCGCAAACCGCCCACCCTCACCTGGTCGGTGAGCAAGAGCGTGCTGGCCACGGTGCTGGGCGTGGCCCGGGCCGAAGGGCGCTTCACCCTGCAGGACCCGGTAGCGCGCTTCTACCCACCCATGCAGGCCCACCCAGAAGTGCGCATGGCCGACCTGCTGCACTGGGCCAGTGGCCTGCAATGGCAGGAAGACTACGAATACGCGCCGTTGAAATCCTCGGTGGTAGCCATGCTTTACACGCGTGGGCGGCATGACATGGCGGCCTACACCGCTGCGCACCCGGCCGTCGACAAACCCGGCCAGCGCTTTCTCTACTCGAGCGGCGACAGCAACCTGCTGGCCGCCGCCTTGCGCGGCATGCTCGACGCGGGGGCCTACGCCGACTACCCCTGGCGGGCGCTGTTCACCCCGCTGGGCATCGACAGCGCGGTCTGGGAACGCGATGGCACGGGCACCTTGGTCGGTTCTTCCTACCTCTACCTCAGCGCCCGCGACCTGGCACGCATTGGCCTGCTGATGCAGCGCGACGGGCGCTGGCAAGCGTGCCAGTTGTTGCCGGCAGGCTGGGTGGCATTCAACCGTGGGATGTTTACCCAGGCCCAGGCTGTTCCTGGTGAAGCCAACCCAGGTGGTCACTGGTGGCTGAACCAACCGCTGCCGGGCCATGCACGGCCTTGGCCCGATGTACCAGCAGATGCCTACGCCGCCCTCGGTCACTGGGGCCAGGCCCTTTACGTGCTGCCCACGCAGAAGCTGGTGATCGTCCGCTACGGCGATGACCGCGATGGCGCCTACAGCCATAACGAACTGCTCAAGCGGGTGCTGGCGACGCTCGCCAGGGAGGGAACATGAAGCGCCTGGCGTTGCTGGTGATCGTCGCGCTGCTCGGCTGGGCCTGGCTGGAGCGTCAGGCGTTGGCGGATTTTCCCGGCATCCTGTCGGCCTATTCGGCCAAGGAGTACTGCTCGTGCCGCTTCGTCATGGGTTTCGAGCAAGGGTATTGCCGCGGTTACGTGAAACAGTGGCTACCCTTGAGTCAGCTGGAGGAAGACAGCCAGCAGCGTGTGGTCAGCGCCACCGGCCTGGGCCAGCGCAGCCGGGCGGCCTGGCAGGGCGCGCACGAGGGTTGCCGCTTGCTGCCATGACGGTGGGCGGTTAAGGTTGGCGGTCAAGTTTCACGAGATCTGTCATGTTCAAGCTGCTCCGTCTTCTGCCGGCCTTGCTGCTGGCTTTGTGCCTTCCCGCCCATGCCAACTGGCACCTCGATGGCGAGTCTTCCCGCTTGTCGTTCATCACTGGCAAGAACGGCGATACCGCTGAGGTTCATCGCTTCCTGGTCTTGCATGGCTCGGTGGATCGCAAGGGTGCGGCGGGATTGCGTATCGAGGTGGATTCCGTCAGCAGTGGCGTCCCACTGCGCGATGAGCGCATGCGCGACGACCTGTTCGAAGTCGATCGCTTCGCTGAAGCCACGGTGAAAGCACAGATTGACCTGCGCCCCATCAATGACCTGGCCAACGGTGCGCAGATCGAGCTGCGCCTGCCGCTCACCGTCACCTTGCGGGGCCAGTCCCACAGCTACAATGCGCTGCTGCTGGCCACCCGCCTTGATGAGCGCCGGTTCCAGGTGGTGACGCTCGAGCCGCTGATCCTCAATGCCAACGACTTCGGTTTGCTGCCCGGTCTGGAAGGCCTGCGCAAGTTCGCCAAGCTCAAGTCCATCAACCCCACGGTACCGGTCAATGCGGTGCTGATCTTCAACGCGCGCTGACATGCCGGGGCCGGTCTTCCCCTGGCGGTATGGCAACCAGTTCGAACTGCTGATCGACGGCCCCGAGTTCTTTCCGCGCATGCTCCAGGCGATCGCGCAAGCTGAGTTCCAGGTTGACCTTGAGCTGTACCTGGTCGAGGCCGGTGCTTGCGCCGAGGCGGTGGTCGAGGTGCTGGAGCAGGCGGCGCAACGCGGTGTGCAGGTGCGGTGCCTGTTCGACGACTATGGATCACTGGCCTTCACCACGGCCCTGCGCCAGCGCCTGCTGGAGGCGGGGGTCTACCTGCGCTGGTACAACCGCCTGCGCTGGAAGCGTGGTTTTCGCAACCTGTACCGCGACCATCGCAAGCTGCTGCTGGTGGACGAACGCTGGGCGGTGGTGGGGGGCACGGGTGTCACCGACGAGTTCTGGACCCCCGACGAGGCGACCAGCGAGTGGCATGAGGTGATGGTGCAAATGCAGGGGACGGTGGTGACCGACTGGCAGTTGCTGTTCGATCGCCAGTGGCATGCCAACAACCGTCGTACCGCCTGGCGCCCCGCCGAAGGCTTCGGCCTGCCGCGTCTGCCCAAGGTGCCGGCGCAAGGGCAGGGTATGGGCCGGGTGGCCTATGCCGACGCCCGTCAACACCAGGACATCCTGCATTCGCTGGTGCGTGCGCTCAACAGCGGCAAGCAGCGCGTGTGGTTGGCCACGCCTTATTTCCTGCCGACCTGGAGCGTGCGCCGTTCGTTGCGCCGGGCCGCCAGCAAAGGGGTCGATGTGCGGCTGTTGCTGACCGGACCACGCACCGACCACCCTTCCGTGCGTTATGCCGGGCACCGTTACTACCCGCGTTTGCTGCGCGCCGGCGTAAAAATTTATGAGTACCAGCCGTGTTTCCTGCACTTGAAGATGGTGTTGATCGACGACTGGGTCAGTATCGGCTCGTGCAATTTCGACCACTGGAACCTGCGCTTCAACCTGGAGGCCAACATCGAGGCACTCGACCCGCCGTTGACCGCCGCCGTTCAGGCCAGCTTCGAGCGTGATTTCGCCTTGAGCGAGGAGGTCGACCTCGACCACTGGAACGCCCGGCCCCTGTGGCGGCGGGTCAAGCAGCGGGTGTGGGGCTGGCTGGACCGGCTGGTGGTCAATTTGCTCGACCGACGAGACTGACAGCGACTATCGTGCAGTGACTGTTCACAGGCGATTGCGAGGGAGACTGCGATGACGGCGAAGAAGATTCTCATGCTGGTGGGCGACTACGTCGAGGACTACGAGGCGATGGTGCCGTTCCAGGCGTTGACCATGGTGGGCCATACCGTGCATGCGGTGTGCCCGGAGAAGGTCGCGGGGCAGACCGTGCGCACGGCGATCCATGATTTCGAAGGTGAGCAGACCTACAGCGAGAAGCCGGGCCACAACTTTGCCCTGAACTATGACTTCGTCCGGGTGCGAGCCGAGGGCTACGATGCGTTGTTGATTCCCGGTGGGCGTGCCCCGGAGTACCTGCGCCTGGACGAGAAGGTGCTGGATCTGGTCAAGGCCTTCGATCAGGCCGGCAAGCCGATTGCCGCGGTGTGCCATGGGGCGCAACTGCTGGCAGCGGCGGGCGTGCTGGAAGGACGCGAGTGCAGTGCGTATCCGGCGTGTGCACCGGAGGTGCGCCTGGCGGGCGGGAAGTTCATCGATATTGCCATTGATCAGGCCCATGTGGATGGCAACCTGGTGACCGCGCCGGCGTGGCCTGCGCATCCGGCGTGGTTGGCGGCGTTTCTGAAGGTGCTGGGGACGCGTATTTCCTGACAGGGCCTGTTCGCGGGACAAGCCCGCTCCCACAGGTACTCCACTGTTCTCAGTGTCAATGGGTTGACTGTGGGAGCGGGCTTGTCCCGCGAAGAGGCCAGAAGCTTCACCCCACCTGCTCGACCCAGTCATTGAGGTTGTAGTAGTTGGTCACCCGGGCAATCTTCCCGCAGTGAATGTAGAAGAACGCCCCCGCCGGCAGCACATAGGTCTGCCCATTCGCCGCCGGCAACCCCTCGTCATCGGCCAGGTACTCCCCGTGCACGGTGAACTCCGCCGCCGCCCGGCTGCCGTCGGCATTCTGCATCACCACGATGTCGGCCAGGCGCTCGCGATAGCAGCGGTTCATCTTGTCCATGAACGCGGCGAACCTGGCCTTGCCCATCTGCCGCTCCCCCTGGTTGATGTCGTGGATCACGTCTTCGCTGAGCAGGGCGAGAAAGCTCGGCATGTCGCCGGCATTGAAGGCGGCGTAGTAGGCATTTACCAGTTCGGTAGCGGTCATGGAACATTACCTGTCGTGTTGGGGAAAGGCGGTGCGTTGGCTCGGATGATAGGGTTTCCCCTCAAGCCCGGCTTAGCCGAGCGCGTCATCCACATCGACAAAACGACCGCCAAGCATGGAAATACGCCTGTTGCACGGCGCCGCTATCGCGCCTTACATCGATGACCTCGCTCGCCTGCGCCTGACCGTGTTTCGCGAGTTTCCCTACCTCTACGACGGCACTCCGGAGTACGAAGCCGACTACCTGGCAAGCTATGCCCGATCCGGCCGCAGCCTGGTGGTGTTGGCCCTGGACCACGGCCAGGTGGTCGGTGCCTCGACCGGCCTGCCGCTGGTGGACGTGGCACCCGAATTCCAGCGGCCGTTCCTGGCCCAGGGGCGCGACCCTGCCAGCGTCTACTACTTCGGAGAGTCGCTGGTGATGCCGCAATACCGTGGTCAGGGCCTGGGCGTGCGCTTTTTCATCGAGCGAGAGTCCTACGCGCACAAACTGGCCGAGTTCGACGCCTGCGCGTTCTGTGCCGTCGAGCGCCCCGGTGTGCATCCGAGACGGCCTGCGGACTACAAACCGTTGCACGGATTCTGGCGCAACCGCGGCTTCCTGCATGATCCTTCCCTGCGCACCCGCTACGCCTGGCGTGACCTGGACGAGCAGGAGAGCACGGAAAAGATCATGTCGTTCTGGGTCAAGGAGCTGCCCATTTGATTCGCCTTGCAGCTTGCCAGTACGCCATCGAGTTGCATGAAACCTGGGATGCCTATGCCGACCACTTGCAGCGGTTGTGCGCCGAGGCCGTGGAGGCGGGGGCCCAGTTGTTGCTGCTGCCGGAGTACGCCGGGCTGGTGCTCAGCGGCCAGTTGCCGGCCGGACAGCGTGGGGATCTGAAGGCTTCGATCGCCGGTATCCAGGCGCTGATCGGGCCTTGGCTGGCGCTGTGCGAGGGGATCGCCCGGCGCTGGGGTGTCTATCTGCAACCGGGCAGCCTGCCGGTTCAGGGCAGCGATGGCCACTACCGCAACCGGGCTTGGTTGTTTGGCCCCCAAGGGGTGCTCGGCTATCAGGACAAGCTGATGATGACCCGTTTCGAGCGGGAGCAGTGGGGCATCACGGCGGGCCAAGGGTTGCAGGTATTCGACACTGACCTGGGGCGTTTGGGGATTCTGATTTGCTATGACAATGAGTTTCCCATGCTGGCCCGGCGTTTGGCCGAGCGCGGTGCCGACCTGATTCTGGCGCCGAGCTGTACCGACACCGTGGCGGGTTATCACCGGGTGCGCATCGGTGCCCAGGCACGGGCGCTGGAGAACCAGGTTGCGGTGTTGCAGAGTCCCACGGTCGGGCGGGCGGACTGGTCGCCGGCGCTGGATGAGAATGTGGGGCGGGCAGGGCTGTTCGTGCCGCCGGATCATGGGATGCCGGGGGATGGGGTGGTTGCCGAGAGTGAAGAACTTAGCCCATTGAAGAGCCGTTGGATGGTGTGTGAAGTCGACTTGGCGGAGGTTCGGCGGGTGAGGCAGGAGGGGCAGGTATTTACCCGCAGAGATTGGCCCGAGCAGTTCGAGCGGATTGTGTGAATTGGGGCCGCAAAGCGGCCCCAGTCCAGATTACTTAACTTCTACAGCCAGGCTCTCGGCAATCTTGCCCTGCCACAGCGCAGGGCCGGTGATGTGCACGGACTCACCGTTGCTGTCGACCGCGACGGTGACCGGCATGTCCTTCACTTCGAACTCGTAGATCGCTTCCATGCCCAGTTCGGCGAAGGCCAGAACCTGGGACTTGCGAATCGCCTGGGCCACCAGGTAGGCAGCGCCGCCGACGGCCATCAGGTACACGGCCTTGTTGTCCTTGATCGCCTCGATGGCGGTCGGGCCACGCTCGGACTTGCCGATCATGCCCAGCAGGCCGGTCTGTTCGAGGATCTGGCGGGTGAACTTGTCCATGCGGGTAGCGGTGGTCGGGCCGGCTGGGCCTACCACTTCGTCACCGACCGGGTCGACCGGGCCAACGTAGTAGATGAAGCGGCCTTTGAGGTCCACCGGCAGCTCTTCGCCACGGTTGAGCATCTCGACCATGCGCTTGTGCGCAGCGTCGCGGCCAGTGAGCATCTTGCCGTTGAGCAGGATGGTCTCGCCCGGCTTCCAGCTGGCGACTTCTTCCGGGGTGATCTCGTCGAGGTTGACGCGGCGGGCGCTCGGGCCGGCTTCCCAGACGATTTCCGGGTAGGCGTCCAGCGACGGCGCTTCCAGCTCGGCCGGGCCAGTGCCATCGAGCACGAAGTGCGCGTGGCGGGTGGCGGCGCAGTTCGGGATCATGCACACCGGCAGGGAGGCGGCGTGGGTCGGGTAGTCCATGATCTTGACGTCGAGCACGGTGGTCAGGCCACCCAGACCCTGGGCGCCGATGCCCAGCTGGTTGACCTTGTCGAACAGCTCCAGACGGATCTCTTCGAGGCGGTTCTGCGGGCCACGGGCCTTCAGTTCGTGAATGTCGATGGACTCCATCAACACTTCCTTGGCCATCACCGCGGCCTTCTCGGCGGTACCGCCGATACCGATGCCGAGCATGCCAGGCGGGCACCAGCCAGCGCCCATGGTCGGCACGGTCTTCAGCACCCAGTCGACGATCGAGTCGGACGGGTTGAGCATGGCCATCTTCGACTTGTTCTCGGAACCGCCGCCCTTGGCCGCGACATCGACTTCGACCTTGTCACCAGGGACGATCGAGTAGTGGATGACAGCCGGGGTGTTGTCCTTGGTGTTCTTGCGAGCACCGGCCGGGTCGGCCAGGATCGAGGCGCGCAGGACGTTTTCAGGCAGGTTGTAGGCGCGACGCACACCCTCGTTGATCATGTCGTCGACGCTCATGGTGGCGCCGTCCCAGCGCACGTCCATGCCCACACGGATGAACACGGTGACGATACCGGTGTCCTGGCAGATCGGGCGGTGGCCGGTGGCGCACATGCGCGAGTTGATCAGGATCTGGGCGATCGAGTCGCGTGCAGCGGGCGACTCTTCACGCAGGTAGGCCTCGTGCATCGCCTGGATGAAATCGACGGGGTGGTAGTACGAAATGAATTGCAGGGCGTCGGCGACGCTCTGAATCAGGTCGTCTTGCTTGATCACGGTCATGCAGCGCGCTCCTCTTAAAGACGGGAACATTCAAAAAGACGCTCGACATTGCCGACCAGCGTGTCGAAGCGCCTTGCAAGGCGCCGGCAGGTCAGGCCGACGGAAAAAGGCGCGGCAGTATAGCGCGCATCCGTGCCGGGCACACCTGCGGCCGGTCTGGACCATGGTCGGCAGCTGGCGGGCATCCTTTTTGCTGCCGTCGAGCGCTTGGCTTACAGTGAGCCGGAGATCTCTGGAGAAACACCGACCATGCCCGAACTATGCGTGGGCGAGCGCCGCTGGACGGTGCCCACCGGCAGCAACCTGCTCGATGCCCTGAACGAGGCCGGGCTGAACGTGCCTTACAGTTGCCGTGCCGGCAGCTGCCATGCCTGCCTGGTGCATTGCCTGGACGGGCAGCCGGCGGATGCCTTGCCTGAAGCGCTGGCGTTGGAGAAGCATGCCCAGGGCTGGCGCCTGGCTTGCCAGTGCCGGGTGGTGGGCGATCTGCGCGTGGCGGTGTTCGACCCGCTGCACGACGGAATTTCCGCTCAGGTCTGTGGATTGGACTGGCACGGCGATGTCTTGCGCCTGCGCCTGCGACCAGAAAGAGCCCTGCGTTACCAGGCCGGCCAGCATCTGGTGCTGTGGAACGGTACGGTCGCGCGGCCCTATTCCCTGGCGAGCCTGCCGGGGGAGGATGACTTTCTCGAATTCCATATCGATTGCTGGCGGCCAGGGGCGTTTTGCGACAAGGCGCGTGAGCTGCAGGCGGGCGACGTGATGCGCCTGGGTGAGCTCAGGGGCGGGGCGCTGCATTACGATCCGGATTGGCAGGAACGCCCGCTTTGGCTGCTGGCGGCGGGCACAGGGCTTGCGCCGTTGTGGGGCATTTTGCGCGAGGCGGTGCGGCAGGGGCATCGCGGCGAGATCAAGGTGATGCATGTGGCGCGTGACCACGCTGGGCATTACCTGGCCGAGCCGTTGCTGGAAAGCGAAGGCGTCAGTGTCGAGCGGGTGCTGGTGGATCAGCTCGAAGACGCGCTGGCGAGGTTGCGGCCGTCATCGCGGCAGACCATTGCGCTGCTGTGTGGCTCGCCGGGGAGTGTGGAGCGTTTTGCGCGGCGGCTGTTCATTGCGGGGGTGCCGAGGGGGCAGGTGTTTGCCGATGTGTTTGTCGAGCATGCCTGAAGGCTGTGTGCCGTTTGAACCGGCCTCATCGCCGGCAAGCCGGCTCCCACAGGATGTGCGCCGTGCCAGAGGCTGGCGCAGTACCTGTGGGAGCCG
>NZ_AKJC01000029.1 GCF_000282535.1 Pseudomonas sp. GM84
GGGGGGGAGCCGATGACAGCGGCTTGCCAAATCGCGCACCGCCACAGGCAAGAGGGCTTTACCGTTTGAGCTGCGCCAGCGCCTGCTCGGCAATCGCTCGGGTCAGCTGTTCGGCGGGCATCGCTTTGCCCAGGCGCAGCGCTTGCCCCGACCACAGGTTGCTGAAGTCGCTATTGCCTTGCGGGTCGGTGATCGCCCGTATCGGCATCAGCGCGCCACCGGCCAATGGAAAACGCGGTGCCAGGTCACTCATCGGCCCCAGCTCGCGCATGATGCGGTTGTTGATGCCCCGTGCCGGGCGCCCGGTGAACAGGTTGGTCAGCGCCGTTTCGCTGGCCGGTGCGCTGTCCAGCGCGCGGCGGTGGGCGGCAGAAACCTTGGCTTCCGGGCAGAACAGGTAGGCGGTGCCGAGCTGCACCGCGCTGGCGCCCAGGGCCAGGGCTGCGACCAGGCCGCGATGATCGCCTATGCCGCCCGCAGCGATTACTGGCAGGCGCACTGCATCGGCGATCTGCGGCACCAGTGCGAAGGTGCCGATCTGGCTGGTGATGTCGTCGCTGAGGAACATGCCGCGATGCCCCCCGGCTTCGTAACCCATGGCGATGATCGCATCGCAGCCATGGGCTTCGAGCCAGACCGCTTCTTCCACCGTGGTGGCACTGGACAGCACCTTGGCGCCCGCCGCCTTGACGCGCTGCAGCAGCGCGGGCTCAGGCAAGCCGAAGTGAAAGCTCACCACTTCCGGGCGCAAATGCTCCACCAGTTGGCAGCTTTGTTCATCGAAGGGCGCGCGGTTGGAGACCGGGGTGGGCGCCTCGAAGTCGGCACCGACTTCCTGGTAGTAAGGCTTGAGCGCCTGCTTCCAGCGCGCGGCGCGGTCAGGGTCTGGCGCCGGCGGCTGGTGGCAGAAGAAGTTGAGGTTCAGCGGCCGCCCCGGGCAGGCGGCGCGAAAGGCTTCGATCTCCTCGCGTATCTGCTCGCCGGTGAGCATGGCGCAGGGCAGGGCGCCCAGCCCGCCGGCGTTGGCCACCGCGATGGCCATGGCCGAGCCGCTGGCACCGGCCATGGGCGCTTGGAGCATGGGCAGCGCGATGCCCAACAGATCGAGGATACGACGGTCGGGCCAGTTACTCATGCGGTTCTCCTTGCGCGCAGTGGGTTTTACAGGGCCTTGCTGACCTGGATGTCGCTGATCTTGTCGGCGTCCTCGCCGTGGATCTTGCGCAGGGCGTCGAGCGCCTGCTCTTGCGATGCATCGGGCATCACGGCGAAATCCCAGCGGCGCTGGCCGTCGAGCTTGTACTTGATTACGTATTTGGTCTGGGTCATGGCGGGCGTTATCCGAGTTTCGACGACGAGCGACGGATGATCTTGATCTTGTGGGTCAAGGTTGGCTTGCGCGTTACCGAGATCGGGCGGGTCGTCACGGTGTCGATGGTGATGTTCCAGAAACCGGTGCTGGGCACGGTGATCTTGGCCGGGAAGCGCTCGAAGTGGCCACCGTGATAGGTGTGCCGGCCGCCATTCTTGAAACTGCGGAAGTTAGCGTCGTTCATCAGGCGGATGTTGCAGCGCTGGGAACACTCGATGACGACAATGTCGTCCTCGTTCAAGTGCTCGCGCTGGTGTACGAATTTCATGGGGTGCTCCGCAAAGTCTGGTTCTGCAAAGGCGAACGATACCACGATGGCTCGCGTGAAGATAAATCTGCCAAAGCCGGGAGCAAAAACGCTTGGCCGTTGTCAGAGCGGATTCTTGACAGCTGAGGTGCGGCAAATGAAGTGGATGGCAGCGGCGTTGTTGTTGGCGCTTGGGGGGTGCGTCAGTGTTTCCGAACTGGAGCAGTCCCACGAGACGCTGGATGTGATCTCTGGCAAGGCGCCGCGTGAGTATGCCGACTGCATCAAGCAGCACTTGGCCGATACCCGCGATCCCTTGGTGGAAGAGCCGCGAGACGACGGCCTGCGCCTGATCGTGCCACAGAAGCTGTCGGCCGGTGCCGGGCCCGCGGCGTTGGTAGACATCGACAAACGCGGCAGCGGCAGCAGCATCAAGCTGCATGAACGCTTGAACAATTTCCCGCTGCGCCTGGGTGATGTGCGCACAGCGGCGACAAAATGCATTTCGGGCAGTTGACCTGGCGCAAGTAAAGCGCGCTTAGAAGGCCCTCGGTCGGGCGGAGCGTTGTTGCGAATTCCCTTACAGGGCTAGTATCCATTTGCTTATGTTTTTTAAGCTTAAGCTTATAACAAAAGAAATGGAGTTTCGTGATGACCCTGATGAGTCGAGTCGTGATCGGCAGCGTGCTGATCCTGGCCTGGCCGCTGGCGCACGCCGCCGATGGCCAGAAGATCTTCACCCAAGGCGGGGCCAACCCTGCCGCCATGGCTTGCCTGGGCTGCCATGGCGCGGACGGCAAGGGTATCGCCGCTGCCGGGTTTCCGCGCCTGGCGGGCTTGCCGGCCGGCTACCTGAGCAAACAATTGCATGACTGGCGCAATGGCACTCGCAAGCAGCCGGTGATGGAGCCGCTGGCCAAGGCCCTGACCGAGGATGAAATCCAGGCGGTCAGCACCTACCTCGCCAGCCTCCCGAGCGACCCCGCGCCGGACGAGCGCCGGCAACAGATCGCCGATAACCCGACCGCACGCTTGGCGCTGTACGGCGACTGGAGCCGGCAGATACCCGGTTGCGTGCAATGCCATGGCCCCGGTGGCAGTGGCGTAGGTGACCACTTTCCGCCCCTGGCCGGACAACCCGCGCCGTATCTGATCGCGCAACTCAATGGCTGGCGCGATGGCAGCCGC
>NZ_AKJC01000030.1 GCF_000282535.1 Pseudomonas sp. GM84
CCTCCTGACGTCGCAATTGGCTGCGACTGAGCTACCGCGCGCTTAAAAGCAAGATCAAGATCAAGATCAACAGCTTTGGGGGCGGGACAGACAAAACTCTACAATCCAAGTAAAGTGCCGCCCCCCGCCGTTTCAGCAAAAGGATCCCCACCATGACCCAACCCTTGGACATCGCCGTCGTCGGCGCTACCGGTAGCGTCGGTGAAACCCTCGTTCAGATCCTCGAAGAACTGCACTTCCCGGTCGCGACGCTGCACCTGCTGGCCAGCATGGAGTCGGCGGGCAGCAGCGTGATGTTCGCCGGCAAGAAGGTCAAAGTCCGGGAAGTGGACAGCTTCGACTTCGCTCAGGTCAAACTGGCCTTTTTCGCCGCCAGCCCAGCCGTCAGCCGCAGCTTCGCCAGCAAGGCCCAGCAGGCAGGCTGCACGGTCATCGACCTGTCCGGCGGCCTGGACGACGCCTTGGCTGTGGTGCCGGAAGCCAATGCTGAACGCATCGCCGGCCTCGAACTGCCCGCGCGCCTGGCCAGCCCAAGCTCCGCAGCCGTTGCTCTGGCTGTCGCCCTGGCGCCGCTCAAAGGCCAGCTGGAGATCGAACGTGTGCAGGTCATGGCCGCGCTGGCGGTGTCCGCCCAAGGGCGTGAAGCCGTCAACGAACTGGCCCGGCAGACTGCCGAGCTGCTCAATGCTCGCCCGCTCGAGCCACGCTTCTTCGACCGTCAGGTGGCCTTCAACCTGTTGGCCCAGGTCGGTGCCGCCGATGCGCACGGCCATACGGCCCTGGAGCAGCGCCTGGTTGGCGAATTGCGCGTGTTGCTCGGACTGCCCGAACTGAAGATTTCCGTAACCTGCGTTCAAGTCCCGGTGTTTTTCGGCGATAGCTTCAGTGTGGCCGTACAGACTCGCGCGCCGGTGGACCTGGACGCCGTCAACCAGGCGCTCGAGGCCGCCGACAGCATCGAGCTGGTCGAACGCGACGATTATCCGACGCCGGTCGGTGACGCAGTCGGGCAAGACGTGGTCTATGTTGGTCGTGTGCGCCATGGAATAGACGAGCAGCAACAGCTCAACCTCTGGCTGACCACCGACAACCTGCGCAAGGGCGCCGCGCTCAATGCCGTCCAGGTGGCGCAATTGTTGATTAAACACATGGCGTAAAAGATACTGGCGAGCACTTTTGTCCCGCTCCGCCTGCGGGTTTCGGGACGATTCATACAAGGGAAGAGGTCATGCTTCGAATTCGCAAACTGGTTCTGGCTATGGCGGCAGCGTCGGCGCTGTCGTCTGGCATGGCGAATGCCCTGGGGTTGGGTGAGCTGACGCTCAAGTCGGCACAGAACCAGCCGCTGGACGCCGAGATCGAATTGCTCGATGTGCGCGACCTCACCACTGCCGAAGTGGCGCCGAGCCTGGCGCCGCCGGAAGAGTTCAGCAAGGCTGGGGTGGCTTATCCGACCTACCTCGAAGACCTGACCTTCACCCCGGTGATCAACCCCAATGGCAAGAGCGTGCTGCGGGTCACTTCCAGCCAGCCCCTGCCCGGTACGGTGGTCAAGTTCCTGGTCCAGGTGATGTGGCCCCAGGGCCGCCTGCTGCGTGACTACAGTGTGCTGCTCGACCAGGCCAAGGCCCAGGGTCAGGAGTCTGCCGCGGCGAACGTGACCCCCGCGGTCAGCAGTGCCGGCAGCTACACCACCAAACGTCGCGATACCTTGTGGCAGATTGCCGAGCGCAATACCCAGGGTGGCGGTTCGGTGCAGCAGACCATGATCGCCATCCAGGCGCTGAACCCGGACGCTTTCATCGGCAACAACATCAACCAGTTGAAGGTGGGCCAGGTATTGCGCCTGCCCGACCAGCAACAGATCCAGAGCATCCCCCAGGGGGAGGCCAATCGCGAAGTGGCCGAGCAGTATGCGGCCTGGCGTGAAGGCCGGCGCCTGGGGCCGCGCGCGCGGCAGCTCGATGCCACCCGCCGCGGTGCCGCCGATGCAGCGCCCGAGCGTATTGCCCAGGGCGACAACCTGCGCCTGGTCAGTCCTGGCAACCAGGTGGGCGCCGGCAAAGCCAAGGCGATCAACGACAAGTTGGCCGTGGCCCAGGAAAGCCTGGACACCAGCCGCCGTGACAACGATGAACTCAAAGGTCGGATGACCGACCTGCAGAGCCAGCTCGACAAGCTGGAGAAGTTGATCCAGTTGAAGAACGATCAGCTGGCGCGCCTGGAAGCACAGGGCGCCGCCGATGAGGTGCCGGCAACGGCCGCCTTGCCGGGTGAAGCCAGCCCGGCACAATCGGCAGAGCCTGTTGTTGCTCCGGCGCCTGCTGCTGTCGATACCGCACCTGAAACGGCTCCCGCCAGTGAGCCTGTGCCTGCCGTCCAGCAGCCGAGCGCGCTGGACGAGATGCTTGGCAACCCGGTCGTGCTTGGTCTGGTCGCCGGTTCCGCGTTCCTGGTCCTGCTGCTTTTGTTGCTGCTGCTGGCACGCAAGCGCAAAGCCCAGCAAGAGGCTGAAAAGCACCTGCGCATGGCGCGTGCGCTGGCCGAGGAGGGCGAGCGCAGCCCTGACCTCGACCTGCCATCGAGCAGCTTCGATGAGCTGGACGTTTCCGCGCCGAGCGTTACCTTGTCGCCGGCTGTGGTGGCGGCTTCGGCTGCAGCGGCGGTTGCCGCCGAGAAAGTGGCCGAGCCGGCGTCTGTGGTCCCGGCGCAGGATGCCAATGCCGAGCTGCTGGCCGAGGTCGATCAAAGCCTGGCCCGTGGCCGCCTCAATCACGCCGCCGACCTGCTGGAAACGGCAGTCGCTGCGCAGCCTGAGCAAGACGGCTTGCGCCTGAAGCTGATGGAAGTCTATGCCCGCCAGGGCGATCACAGCGCCTTCGTCGATCAGGAGCGCAAGCTTTCGGGCAGCGAAGAGAACACGGCTCAGGTCGGTGCGCTGAAAGAGCGCTTCCCGGCCATGCTCGGCGTCGCTGCCGCAGGGCTGGGCGCGGCGGCGCTGGCGGCTGAAATGGACGAGCAGTATGTCCAGGAGCTGCTGCAGGACGAGCCTGAAACAGCGGTTGAAAACGAGCCTCAGGCCCAAGCCGTGGCCGAGACCGAGCAGACCCCTGTCGAGGCGCCTGAGCTGAACCTGGAAGCGCCTGAGCTGGACTCGGAGGTACCTGAGGCGGATCTCGATGCGGCTGCCGAGGCGTTCGTCGAGACTTCGGTCCTCGATGACAGCGACCTGGACAGCGCCTTCGACCTGAGCCTGGATGACGAGCTGCCGCAAATCGACCCGCTCGAGACGCCACTGCTGGACGAAACGCCATTGCCGGAGCCGCAGGCCGACGCTGACGTTGCCGTGCAAACCGATGCCGATGAAGATTTCGAAGCCTTGCTGGCGCAGGCTCAGGCCGAGCCACAAAGCATCGATGATCTGGCCGATTTCGACCTGGACATGGGCGAGGCGGTCAGCCCGGCTGCGGCGCCCGAGGAACCGGTGGACGTCGCCGCCGAACTGGCAGCCTTCGATGCAATCCCGGAATTCGATCCGATTTCCGAGCTGGAGTTGCCGGAGGACTTCGACCTGTCACTGTCGCTGGATGACCAGTCGCCGGCGGCCAAGAGCTTTGCCTCGGAACTGAGCGACGTCAACGCCGAGCTGGACAAGCTGTCGCAGAGCCTCGAGTCGCCATCGCTGGAGCCGCACTTCACGGCCGCCGATGCCGCCCAGGAACCGGAGCCGCTGGACGACCTGGACTTCGATTTCTTCTCCGGCAGCGACGAAGTGGCGACCAAGCTCGACCTGGCGCGCGCCTACATCGACATGGGTGACCACCAGGGGGCGCGCGACATCCTCGATGAAGTGGTCAAGGATGGCGATGACGGCCAGCGCCAGGAAGCCGAGGAAATGCTTTCCCGGTTGGTCTGAGGTTTTCCTTGAAGGCCTCTTCGCGGGGCAAGCCCGCTCCCACGGGTTGAGTGGGCTGCTGTCTTGCTCTAAAAGCTGAAAGCTGACGCAATCCCTGTGGGAGCGGGCTTGCCCCGCGAAAAGGCCCGCACCGACGGCACAAAACCAACGGCAGCCCAACAAGGCTGCCGTTGTCGTTATAATCCCGTCATTCCGTATTACCCCACAGGTTTCATGCGCTTGGACATCATCGACACCGCCGCCTCCGAATCTGCCGCCGAAGGCTTCACCCGCATCGCCCTGGGCGTGGAATACAAGGGCTCGCGCTACCGCGGCTGGCAGCGCCAGGCCAGCGGCGTGCCCAGCGTCCAGCAGGCGCTTGAGCAAGCGCTGTCGAAAGTCGCCAATGAACCGATCAGCGTAGTGTGTGCCGGACGCACCGATGCCGGTGTGCATGGCTGCGGCCAGATCGTGCACTTCGACACCCATGCCGTGCGCGACGAGCGCGCCTGGACCCTGGGCACCAACTTCAACCTGCCCCACGACATCAGCGTGGTATGGTCGCGGCCGATGCCGGCGGACTTCCATGCCCGCTTCAAGGCCTGCGCCCGGCGCTACCGCTACGTCATCTACAACGACCCGATCCGCCCGGCACACCTGGCCGAAGAAGTCACCTGGAACCACCGTCCGCTGGATGTCGAGCGCATGGCCGAGGCGGCGCAGTACCTGCTCGGCACCCACGATTTCAGCGCTTTCCGTGCCAGCCAGTGCCAGGCCAAGTCGCCGATCAAGCACATCCATCACCTGCGCGTCACGCGCCATGGCCAGATGATCGTGCTGGACGTGCGCGCCACCGCGTTCCTGCATCACATGGTGCGCAATATTGCCGGAGTGCTGATGACTATCGGTGCTGGTGAGCGTCCTGCCAGCTGGGCACGCGAAGTACTGGAGGGGCGCAATCGCCGTGAAGGCGGGGTCACGGCGCACCCCTATGGCCTTTACCTGGTGCAGGTGGAGTACCCGGAGGAATTCCAGCTGCCACAGCGTTACATTGGCCCACACTTTCTGACCGGTTATGAGGCGTTGGCGGACTGACGGGCGAAAAGTCATTTGCTACCATCGGGCCTTTCACTATCCACTCAGGGTTCGCAGTCCATGAGCAACGTTCGCAGCAAGATCTGCGGGATCACCCGTATCGAAGACGCGCTGGCCGCCGCCGAGGCCGGGGCCGATGCCATCGGCCTGGTCTTCTATGCCAAGAGCCCGCGCGCCGTGGACGTGCGCCAGGCGCGGGCGATCATCGCCGAGCTGCCGCCGTTCGTGACCACCGTCGGCCTGTTCGTCAATGCCTCGCGCTGCGAGCTCAACGAGATTCTCGAAGCCGTGCAGTTGGACCTGCTACAGTTCCACGGCGACGAAACCCCGGCCGACTGCGAGGGCTATCATCGCCCCTGGATCAAGGCACTGCGCGTGCGCCCCGGTGATGACCTGGAAGCCGCCTGCCAGCACTATGCCGGTGCCCGTGGCATCTTGCTCGACACCTATGTGGCCGGTGTGCCTGGTGGCACCGGCGAGGCCTTCGACTGGTCGCTGGTACCTGCTCGGCTGAGCAAGCCGATCATTCTTGCCGGCGGCTTGTCGGCCGATAACGTAGGCCAGGCGATTGCCCAGGTACAGCCTTACGCGGTGGATGTCAGCGGTGGTGTGGAGCAGGCCAAGGGCATCAAGGATCCTGCCAAAATCGAAGCGTTCATGCGCGCGGTGAAACAGGCGTGATGCCAGATGTGACGGCTGGCTGCGCGCCATCGTCCATAGCTATCGCAGCCCTGCGGGGTGGCTGCCGGCATGCCGGGCAGCCGACGCACACATTGAAGACGGCGCGCTGCGCAGGCAGCCCCTGCGGCCGGGCCGTCATCGTTTCATAGAAGAATTTGAGCTCAAAGGGCAGGGCATGGCCGGCCAGACCGGTCCCCGCCCGCCAATACTGGAGAAATAAAGCATGAGCAACTGGTTAGTCGACAAACTGATCCCTTCGATCATGCGTTCCGAGGTGAAGAAGAGCTCGGTGCCAGAAGGCCTGTGGCACAAGTGCCCAGCCTGCGAGGCCGTGCTGTATCGTCCGGAGCTGGAAAAGACCCTGGATGTCTGCCCCAAGTGCAACCACCACATGCGTATCGGTGCCCGTGCACGTATCGATATCTTCCTCGACCCGGAAGGCCGTGCGGAGCTCGGCGCCGAGCTGGAGCCGGTTGACCGTCTGAAGTTCCGTGACGGCAAGAAGTACAAGGACCGCCTGACCGCTGCGCAGAAGCAGACCGGCGAGAAAGACGCCCTGATCTCCATGAGCGGCACCCTGATGGGCATGCCGATCGTGGTCAGCGCCTTCGAGTTCTCGTTCATGGGCGGCTCCATGGGTGCCGTCGTCGGTGAGCGCTTCGTTCGCGCCGCCAACTACGCCCTGGAAAACCGCTGCCCGATGGTCTGCTTCTCGGCCTCCGGCGGTGCGCGCATGCAGGAAGCGCTGATCTCGCTGATGCAGATGGCCAAGACCTCGGCCGTGCTGGCGCGCCTGCGTGAAGAGGGCATTCCGTTCATCTCCGTACTGACCGATCCGGTCTACGGTGGTGTTTCTGCCAGCCTGGCGATGCTGGGTGACGTCATTGTCGGTGAGCCGAAGGCGCTGATCGGTTTCGCCGGCCCGCGCGTGATCGAGCAGACCGTGCGTGAAAAACTGCCGGAAGGCTTCCAGCGCAGCGAGTTCCTGCTGGAGCATGGCGCTATCGACCTGATCATCTCGCGTGGCGACCTGCGCCCACGTCTGGCCCGCCTGCTGGCGCAGATGACCGGCCAGGAAACGCCAGAGCAGGCGCGCGAGGCGGCTGCGGTCGCGTGATGACGAAGCGCAGCCTGGGCGAGTGGCTCGCCTACCTCGAACAATTGCATCCTTCGGCCATCGACATGGGCCTGGAGCGTTCGCAAAAGGTGCTTGCCCGGCTGCAGCTGGGCAAGTTGGCACCGCGCGTGGTGACCGTCACCGGCACCAACGGCAAGGGCTCGACTTGCGCCTTCGTGGCTTCGATGCTGCGGGCCCAGGGCCTCAAGGTGGGGGTTTACAGTTCGCCCCACCTGCTGCGCTACAACGAGCGGGTACTGATCGATGGCCAGGAGGCCAGCGATGAGCGTTTGTGCGAGGCCTTTGCTGCCGTAGAAGCGGCGCGGGGCGAGATTTCCCTGACCTATTTCGAAATGGGCACCCTGGCGGCGTTCTGGTTGTTCCAGCAATCCGGTCTGGATGCCGTGGTACTCGAAGTGGGCCTTGGCGGTCGCCTGGACACCGTCAATGTGGTGGATGCCGACCTGGCCCTGGTGACCAGCATCGGTGTCGACCATGTCGACTACCTGGGCGATACCCGCGAGCGGGTGGCCTTCGAGAAGGCCGGCATCTTCCGCCAGGGCAAGCCGGCGCTGTGCGGTGACCTCGATCCGCCGCAGCCGCTGCTGGACAAGGCGCGCGAGTTGGCTGCGCCGTTGTTCCTGCGGGGGCGTGATTTCGACCTGGAAAGCGCTGAAGGCGTCTGGCACTGGCGTGGCGTCACGCTCGACGGCACCGCGGTGCAGTTGCGCGACTTGCCCCTGCTCGACTTGCCGATGGAAAACGCCACGCTGGCGCTTCAGGCCTACCTGTTGATGGGCCTGCCATGGGATGCCGGGCTGATCCGCCAGGCGCTGCTCGCCACCCGCGTCACCGGGCGTCTGGATCGGCGTGTGGTGTATTGGCAGGGCAAGCGTGTGGAGCTGCTGCTGGATGTGGGTCACAACCCCCACGCCGCAGAGTATCTGGCCCGTCGCCTGTCGGCTCGCCCCCTGCAAGGTCGTCGTCTGGCAGTCTTCGGCCTGCTCGCCGACAAGGATTTGGGTGGTGTCATCGCGCCATTGCAGGCGCTGGTCGACGAGTGGGCAGTCGCACCGCTGGATACGCCCCGCAGTCGTCCGGCCGCCGAGCTTGCCAGTGCCTTGACGAACTGCGGTGCAACGGTGAAGTCTTATGCCAGCGTCGACGCCGCCCTCGAAGGGCAATGCGCGCAGGCGACGGCGGATGACCAGATCCTGCTGTTCGGTTCGTTTTTCTGTGTCGCCCAAGCCCTGGAGTGGCTGGAGCGGCAGGCCCTGGAGGGGTGAATAGATGGCAGTGCTGGATAAAGGGATGAAACAGCGCATGGTGGGTGCGTTGGTGCTGGTGGCGCTGGCGGTGATCTTCCTGCCGATGCTGTTCACCCGCGAGGACGAGATGCGCCAGGTGCGTGTCGAGGCCCCGCAGGCCCCGGCGATGCCCAGCCTGCCTGAAGTCAAGGTGGAGCCGGTTGCAGTGCCCGAGCCGCAAGCGCTGCCGGAAGAGCCGCAACAGCCGCCCGTGGTGGTGAACGAGTCCACAGCGCCAGTGGCTACGCCGAGCCAGCC
>NZ_AKJC01000031.1 GCF_000282535.1 Pseudomonas sp. GM84
GGCTCCCTGCCGCTGGCTGCCTGCCTGACCACCGACACCGTGTACCAGGCGTTCTACGACGATTACCCGACCCTGCGCGCCTTCCTCCACTCGCACAGCTACACCGGCAACCCGCTGGCCTGCGCCGCCGCCCTGGCGACCCTGGATATCTTCGAGCAGGACAACGTGATCGAAGCCAACAAGGCGCTGTCGGCACGCATGGCCAGCGCCACCGCGCACCTGGCCGACCACGCCCATGTCGCCGAAATCCGCCAGACCGGCATGGCCCTTGCGATCGAGATGGTGCAGGACAAGGCCGGCAAGGTCGCCTACCCCTGGCAGGAGCGTCGTGGCCTGAAGGTGTTCGAGCACGCCCTGTCCCGTGGCGCCCTGTTGCGTCCGCTGGGTAGCGTGGTGTACTTCCTGCCACCGTATGTCATTACCCCGGAGCAGATCGACTTCCTCGCCGAAGTGGCCAGTGAAGGCATCGATATCGCCACGCGGGAAAGCGTCAGCGTCGCCGTACCGGCGAACTTCCACCCTGACTTCCGCGATCCGGGCTGACCCGAAACTAAACCACACCACCACCCTTGTGGGAGCGGGCTTGCCCCGCGAAGCAGACACCTCGGTGCCTGGCAAGGGCTTCTCCCTTGTTCGCGGGACAAGCCCGCTCCCACAGGGTTAGACATTGTGTTCCCTATTTCCTGAGCAGAACCATGAGACTGTCCCGCTTCTTCATCGACGCCCCCCTGAGCCTTGGCGAGCACGACCTGCCCGAAGCCCAGGCCCACTACATCGGCCGCGTACTGCGCATGGCCCCCGGCGATGCCGTGCAACTGTTCGACGGCAGCGGCCAGGAATACCTCGGCCAGTTGCTCGAAGTGGGCAAGAAGACCGTGCGCGTCAGCCTCGACCAGGCCCTGCCAGGCCAGGCCGATTCGCCGTTGCATATCCACCTGGGCCAGGGCCTGTCCCGCGGCGAGCGCATGGACTGGGCCATCCAGAAGGCCACCGAACTGGGCGTCAATGAAATCACCCCGATCGTCAGCGAACGCTGTGAAGTGCGCCTCAAAGACGAGCGCGCCGACAAACGCCTGGCCCACTGGCGCCAGGTGGCCATCAGCGCCTGCGAGCAGTGCGGCCGTTCGACCCTGCCGGTGATCCATCCGCCAGTGACCCTGGCCGAGTGGATCAAGGGCAGTGAAGCCGACCTGAAACTGGTCCTGCACCCGGTCGCCGAACCGCTGACCAGCCACGAAAAACCAGCGCGCCTGGCCTTCCTCATCGGCCCGGAAGGCGGCTTGAGCGAGGCGGAAGTCGACCAGGCCAAGGCGGCTGGCTTCCACGCCGCCCGCCTCGGCCCCCGCGTGCTGCGCACCGAGACTGCGCCCGTGGTGGCACTCGCGGTGGCTCAGCAGTTGTGGGGCGATTTTTCGTAAACAGCTAGCGCACGTAGACCGACACCGCGACGAAGTGCATGAGGCTGCCGGCAATCACGAACAGGTGCCAGATGCCATGCCAGTGGCGGAAACGGCTGTCGAAGGCGAAGAAGATGATGCCCACGGTGTAGAACACTCCGCCGGCCGCCAGCCAGGCGAAGCCGGCGGTGCCGAGGCTGTTCAGCAAGGGCTTGACCGCCACCAGGACGATCCAGCCCATCACCGCATAGATGACGATCGACAGGACCCGCGCTTCGGAGCGCGGTTTTATTTCCTGCAACATGCCGATCACCGCCAGGCCCCAGACCACGCCGAACAGGCTCCAGCCCCAGGGGCCGCGCAGGCTGACCAGGCAGAATGGCGTGTAGCTGCCGGCGATCAGCAGGTAGATCGACAGGTGATCGAGCTTGCGCATGATCACCTTCGCGCGGCCGCGCGTGCTGTGGTAAAGGGTCGAGATGCTGTAGAGCAACAGCAGCGTGGCGCCGTAGATGGAGAAACTGACGATCTTCCAGGGGTCGCCCTGCAGGCCTGCGACGACGATCAGCCAGATGGCACCGATACAGGCCAGGATGGCACCGACCAGGTGGGTCCAGGCGTTGAAGCGTTCACCGTAATACATGCAAACACAGACCTCCTTGGGTGGGCTGGGTTCCTCATTCCTTCAGTTGCGGCCCCTTCGCGGGGCAAGCCCGCTCCCACAAGTTCACTCAACCCTTGAGGCCTGTGCTGTGCCTGTGGGAGCGGGCTTGTCCCGCGAAAGGGCCATCAGCTTCACATCCTACCCAAGGGCAGGTTGCAATTGCGCGTCACGCACCAGCCTTTCCAACGCGCCCAGGTCCGGCACCCGCGCCACCTGATCTCCCACCTGCACCGCCGCCAGTTCCAGGCTACCCAGCGCCACGTCCACATAATTGAGCTGGCTGTCGAGCTTGCACGACCGTGGAATGTCCTGCAGCAGCACCGCCAGATAACGCAAGCCGGTATCGCCCAAGGCATTGAGCACCACGATGCGCGCTCGCTCGCCACACGGCGTCTCGCCCCCGCAGGCGGCCTCGAAGCCGATCAGCGGCAGGTGTTGCTGGCGCCAGTCGATCCAGCCCAGGTGCCACGTAGGCTCGCCCGGCTGGCAGAACAGGTTGCGCTGGCCAATCAGTTCCGCCACGGCCACATTCGGCAGCACCAGGGTTCGGTCGCCCAACGGCAACAACAGGCCCGTCAGGCTGCTACGCTGGCCTGCGATCAGTTCAAGCATGGTGCTGGCTCCAGTGGGCGATGCTCTGCAGCAACACCGATTCCTGGTACGGCTTGCCCAGGTAATCGTTGACGCCAATGGCCATGGCCCGGTCGCGGTGCTTCTGCCCGGTGCGTGAGGTGATCATGATGATCGGCAGGTCCTTGAGCCGCTCATCGCGGCGTATACGGGTGGCCACTTCGAATCCATCCATGCGCGGCATCTCGATATCCAGCAGCAACACGTCGGGGCGGTGCTCTTCCAGCAGGGCCATGGCGTCGACCCCGTCCTTGGCAGTCAGCACGCTCATGCCATGGCGCTCGAGCAGGCGGCTGGTGACCTTGCGCACCGTCACCGAGTCGTCCACCACCATCACCAGCAAGGCGCGGCGCGGTGCCGGCCCGAACAGCGTGCTCTGCACCCCGCTGCCGCCCGGCAGGCGCGCCAGGCGGCGTTGCTGGCCGCGCAGCTGGCCGAGCAGATCGAGAATCAGCACCACCCGACCATCGCCCAGCAGGGTCGCGCCCGACAGCCCCGCCACGGCGGCGAACTGGGGTCCGAGGCTCTTCACCACGATCTCGCGGCTCGGCGAGAGGCTGTCGACCTGAATCGCGAACGATTGCTCCTGGGAATGCACCAGCAGCACCGGCAGCGGCACGCTCTGCCCGAGCAGGCCAGGCCGTGGCAGCCCTTGCAGCAGTTCGCCCAGGTAACGCAGCTCGTATTCATGGCCGGCATACTCGTAGCGCGGCACCCCCAGCTGGTAGCAGGCAGCCAGCTCGGCCGGCGGCACGCGGACGATGCCCTCGATGGTGTTGAGCGGGATGGCGTACTGCTCCTCGCCCATGTGCACCATCAGGGCGCGGTTGATCGACACCGTGAACGGCAGGCGAATCAGGAAGCGCGCACCCTTGCCCTGGGCCGATTCGATCGTCATCGAGCCGCCAAGCTGCTTGACCTCTTCGTGCACCACGTCCATGCCCAGGCCACGCCCGGAAATCTGGGTGATCTTCTCGGCCGTGGAAAAACCGGGGCGCAGGATGAACTGAAGGATTTCGTGATCGCTCAAGTTGGCCTGCGGGTCCAGCAGGCCCCGCTTGATGGCTTTGCGCCGCACCGCGTCCAGCGGAACGCCAGCGCCATCGTCAGTCATTTCGATGACGATGTCGGCGCCTTCGTGCAGCAGGTTCAAATGAATGGTGCCGTGCTCCGGCTTGCCGGCGGCCAGACGCACTTCGCGGGCCTCCAGGCCATGGTCGACGGCATTGCGCAGCATATGTTCGAGCGGCGCGACCATGCGTTCGAGCACGCTGCGGTCCAGCTCGCCTTCGGCGTTGCCGACCACCAGTTCGACCTGCTTGCCCAGCTCGCTCGCCACTTGCCGTACGACCCGCTGCAGGCGCGGCACCAGGCGCTCGAACGGCACCATCAAGGTCGCCGTCAGGCCTTCCTGCAACTGGCTGTTCACCCGCGCCTGCTGCTGCAGCAGGCTGTAGGCCTCCTGGGCACGCTGGGTCAGTGTCTCTTTCAAGTCGAGCAAGTCGGAGGCCGATTCGAACAAGGCCCGCGACAACTGCTGCAACTGGGAATGGCGGTCCATCTCCAGCGGGTCGAAGTCTTCGTAGGCGTCGCCTTCGAAGGGTTGCCGGCTGCTGATCCGCCCCTGGGTCTCGTTGTCCAGGCGCAACAGCTGGTCGCGCATGCGCTCCAGGGTGGTTTCCATCTCGTTCAGGGCGAACTGGGCGTCGTTGACCTGCTGCTCGATGCGCCCGCGGATGACCGAATGCTCACCGGCCAGGTTGCCCAGGTCGTCGAGCAGCTCGGCGTCGACCTTGACCATATCGCCAGCCGCGCGCTCCGGCGCGGCGCTGGGCAACTCCGCGGGCGCCGCTTCGGCCGGGGCCTGCCCGGCGACACTGTCGGTCAGTGCGGCGCTGCTGAAGTTGCGGATGTAGTCGATCAGTGCGGTGGCCGCATGCAGCGGCTGGCCCAGGCGCGCGGCATCGAGCATGTGCGCCAGGCGGTCGTGGCAGTTCTGCAAGAGTGCGAACAGCGGCGCGCTGGGCGGCAAGCGCCCGGCAGCCAGCAACTCGTAGAGGAACTCCAGTTCGTGGGCAAGATCGCCGATGGCGGCGATCTCGACCATGCGTGCTCCGCCCTTGAGGGTGTGCAGGTCACGCAGCAGGTTATCCACCTCGACGCTGTTGCGCGGCTCTGCCTGCCAGCGTGCCAGCGCGGCAGCGGCGCTTTCGACGATGTCCGAGCTTTCTTCGAGGAAGACTTCCAGCAGCTCCTTGTCGCCCGGGCTGTCGACCTCCTCGGTCAGTTCCACGGATGCCGGCAGTGGCGTCACCGAGCCCGGCGCCACCAGGCCCGTGGCATCCGGCGCCAGGGCATCGGCCAGCAAGCCGCGCAGGCTGTCGACGCAATCGGCGCGGGGCGTCAGCTCCTGGCCGGCAGCGACCTGGTCAAGCATATCGAGGAGCGCTTCATGGGCCTGATGGGCCTGGGCGAAAAAGCGCGCATCGGCCCCCAGGCTGCCCTCTTCCGCTGCGCCATAGACGTCCAGCAGTGCTTCGCAGACATCGTCCATCTGCCAAAGGTCGGCCAGGTGGGCCGCATGGCACAGCGTGGTCAATTCATCGAGCAGGCTGTCCAGCGACTGGCGCTGGCCCGGTTGCTCCTGCCAGCGCGACAGCAGCGACTCGGCATCCAGCAGGATGTCCATGGCCTGGGCCAGGAAGCTGGCTGTACGCTGTGGGTCGCGCGCGTTGCGCCGTGCGTGGGACTGCTCGTCATGCAGGGTTGCCAGCCGCTCGTCCACCGCCTCGCCGACCTGCTCGATCAACTGCGCCGCGCCCGCGATAGCGGCCAGCGGCGTGCTGCCCAACTGCGCCAGGCCCTGCTGGAACAAGGCACGCGCCGCGTCCAGCCAGGCGATTTCAGCGCCCTGCAAGGGCAATTGGTGACTGCGGTATTCGCGAACCAGGCGATCGAAAGCCGTGGCCAGTTCGGCGATCGGCATCACGCCGGCCATGGCGGCACTGCCCTTGAGCGTGTGCAGGGCGCGCTGCAGTTCATCGCTGACGGGCGTGTCCTGGCCTTTGGCCGCCTGCAGGTAGGCACTCAGGCTGGCCAGATGGCCCTGTGCCTCATTGCGGAAGATGTCCAGCAGCTGAGGATCGAGGCCTTCGATTTCGGCACTGACAGGTGTGTCGCTCTCGGCAAGCGCATGCAGATGGCTGGCCAACTGCTCGATCTCGGTCACTTGTGGCATCTGCCCGGCGGCGAAGTCAGCCAGCAGGTCCGGCAGGTGCACGACCACCTGCTGCAGCGCCACGGCCCCCTCTGGCGCAAGGGCGATACGCCGTTCGAGCACGCGATTGAGCAGGTGCTCGCCCCCCCAGGCCAGCTCGGCGACCGCCTGGGCATGCACCATGCGACCGCTGCCCTTGAGCGTGTGCAGATCGCGGCGCAGCTCCACCAGGGCTTCGTACAGGCTGTTGTCGGCGCGCCAGCGCAGCCAGTGACGCTCGATTTCCGGCAGCAGTTCGCCGGCCTCTTCGAGAAACACCTCGCGCAGCTCGTCATCGATGCCATCGCTGTCGCCGTCATGGCTTGGCTGCGCTTCGCCATGGCTGCACTGCACGCCCAGCGCCGTCAGGCTGGCGCGGGCCATGTCGAGGAACGGCTGGCCATCGGCCAGCGGGTCGGCTACCCGCCATT
>NZ_AKJC01000032.1 GCF_000282535.1 Pseudomonas sp. GM84
CCAGCCGCTTCAGTGAATCGGTGCAAGCGCTCACCCGTTTCTGGCAGGGCTTTCGCAGCCACCTGGTGCTGCGCAGCGACTGGCCGGGGGTGATTCGCCAGGCCAGCCGCTTCGTCAGCCAGAACCTGCTGGGCCTGGGTGGTAACGCGCCGGTGGCCTTGCTCGACAGCAGCCCTTTGCGCCAGCTGCTGCAGTCGCACCTTGACCTTGGCGGTATCGACGATGCCCTGGCCGCCGAGCACTTGCGTGCGGTGGCGGTGACCGCGTTCGGCTACGACGCCGGCCAGGCGGTGACCTTCTACCAGGGCCGCGGCACCATCGACGCCTGGTTGCGCCACCGCCGCATCGGCGTGCCTACGCCGCTGACCATCGACCACCTGCTCGCCAGCGCGGCGATTCCGCTGCTGTTCGCGCCGGTTCGGCTGGGCGACGAGTATTACGGTGACGGCGCGGTGCGCCAGTCGGCGCCGATCAGCCCGGCGTTACACCTTGGCGCCAGCCGCGTGCTGGTGGTCGGGGTCAGCGGCAACCCGCAACGGCCGGCGCCGCCTTTGCCGACCCAGCGTGTGTTCAGCGGCCAGCAACCGAGCCTGGCGCAGATTGGCGGGCATATGCTCAACAGCACCTTCATCGACAGCCTGGAAGATGACATCGAGCTGCTGCAGCGGCTCAACCACCTCAGCCACCTGCTGCCTGCGCACCTGGATGCCCGGCGCCTGGGCCTGGCACCGATCGAGGTACTGGTGGTGGCGCCCAGCCAGCCCCTGGACGAGATCGCCGCACGGCACCGGCGCGAGTTGCCGGCGGCGTTGCGGCTGTTCCTGCGTGGGCCGGGGGCGACCCGGACCAGTGGGGCGGGGGTGTTGAGTTACTTGCTGTTCGAGGCCAGCTACTGCAGCGAGCTGATCGAGCTGGGGCGGCGGGATGCGTTGGCCAAAAGGCGGGAGCTGGAGCAGTTTCTGGGGATTTGATGCCAGCTTTGCAGGCCTCTTCGCGGGGCAAGCCCGCTCCCACAGGTTCCCACCACATCTGAGGGCAGCGGACATCCTGTGGGAGCGGGCTTGTCCCGCGAAGAGGCCAGGAGCGGCGACTACTCAGCTATCTGCAACTTGCGCGCCTGGGTATACACATACCGCACTTTCTCGTACTCGAACGGCGAGTTGAGCTGGCCATAGCGGAAGCGCGTGGTGTAGCGCTTGTCCACCACTTGCAATAGCAAGATCTCCGGATGATCGCTGCTGGTTTCCGGCACATTGAGGAAGTTCACTGCCTGTTCCCCTGCATAGTCCACCACCACCCCGGTGGTGTCGCGCAGGTTCGACGGTCCCAGCACCGGCAGCATGATGTAAGGCCCTTCCGGCACCCCGTAGAAGCCCAGGGTCTGGCCAAAGTCTTCGCTCTGGCGCGGCAGGCCCATCTTGGTCGCCGGGTCCCACAGCCCACCCACGCCGATGATGGTGTTGAACATCAGGCGGGCGGTGATTTCTGCCGAACGCTTGGCCTTGAGCTGCAGCACGCTGTTGAACAGGTTGGGCACGTCACCCAGGTTGTTGAAGAAGTTGCTCACGCCAGTGCGCACGAAACTTGGGGTGACGTACTGGTAGCCGCTCACCAGCGGCAGCAGCACCCATTGGTCCACGCGGTAGTTGAAGTGGTAGATGCGCCGGTTCATCGACTCCAGCGGGTCGTACACGTTCAAGGCTGCCAGGGTCGAGCGCTCGAACTCGCGCTGGTCGAGCCCGGGGTTGAATTTCAGTTCGCGCAGCGGGTCGATGAAACCATCGGACTCCGGCTCCAGCGGTTGCGTCGTCACTTGCGGGTCGGCTTCGATCACACTGGCGCGTGGCGCGGTTTCCGCGGCCAGGGCATTGCCGGCAACCAGCAGGGCGGTGGCGAGGAGGCATTTGTTAACCACGGAAGAACTCCAGCATGGCGTCGCTGTTGACGCGGTAGTTGAGGTTGCCGCAATGGCCGCCATGGGGGTAAAGGGTCAGGCGATCGCCGAATACCTTGCGCAGGAAGCCGATATCGCCAGGGCCGAGGATGACGTCGTCGGCGTTGTGCATCACGGCGATCTTCGGACTGTCGCGCAAGTAGTCCTCCAGCGCGTACAGGCTCACCTGATCGACCAGTTGCAGGATGCTGCCGCCGTCGGTGCGGGCACGCCACATCGGAATCACCTGCTCGGTCATGTAGCAGTCGAAATCGCACTGCAGGGCGCGCTTGAAGAACGGCGTCAGGCTGCTGCCTTCGGTGATCGGAAACTTCGGCGGAATGATCAGGCCGCGGCGGTTGATCAGGTCGGAGGTGAAGGCGATATCGGCCGCCGAGAACCGGAACGAGGTGCCGATGAGCATGGCCATCTGTTCGTTGGACAGGTGCTGGCGCGATTGCTGGAAGTCGTACAGCAAGGCGTCGTTGAGGTCGATGTAGCCCTTGTCCTGGAAGTAGCGGGTGAGCTTTTCCAGCATCAGTTCATAGAAGGTGGTGCTGCGGTCGATGCCTTTGACCTGGGTCTGCACCAACTTGTCCAGGTTGTTGATCGAGGTGTACAGGTTGACCGGCGGGTTGAGCAGCAGCACGCGCTTGAAGTTGAAGCTGCGGCGGGTTTCGTCCAGGTGGCTGACGAACGCCGCATCCAGCGCACCCAGGCTGTAGCCGGTGAGGTAGAACTCGCTGATCGGCAGACGCGGGTGCTGGGCACGTACGGCCTGCATCACCCGGTACATGTCCTCGGCGTCCTCCTTGCTCACGCCGGGGGTGGCGAAGCGCGAGGCGGCGCTCATGAAGTCCCAGCTGGTCGGTGACGACAGCTGTACCACGTGGAAGCCGGCCTGATAGAACAGCTTTTTCAGGTACTCGTTGATACTGCTGGAGTAGGGCGCGCCGGTGCCGGCGATGAGGAAGATCAGCGGTGCTTCATGGTCCTGCTTGGCCAGGCGGTACTTGAGTTTTTTCACCGACCAGAAGTTGTCGGGCAGGGTGAATTCACGCTCCGGGCGCAGGTTGAGGCTGTAGTCGGCCTGGTCGATTTCATCGTCGCTGGGCAGTGTCGGTCGCTGTTCGGGCGGAGTGGTGGCGATGGTCGCCTCGAACGGGTTGGTCAAGGGGAAGCCGTAGCTCGCGGCGTCGATATCCCGTGCCGACGCGGCTGCAGCCATGAGCAGGCCGCCAAGAAGGGCGACAAGGCGCCAAGGTCGAAGCATGTAATCCCCCAGAAGGTACAAGGTCGTGCAATACGCAGGCTAGGACCACGTGTGTGCCAGCAAAGTTGCCAGGTGCAGTGGCCTTTGGTGTGCTTGTTAACTGCAACATAGCTGCAAGCCCATGATTTTGCCTTACGGCAAGCCTTGCGCGATCATGCCTGCTTTCGATGACTGCTACTGGAGAACGGGATGTCTCGATCGTTGCCGGCCGCTCTGCTGTTGCTGTTTCTGGCGCTTTGGCTCGTGGCCAGCTACGGCGTGCGTTATGGGTTGATGGAGGATGCCCAGTGGGTTGGGCTGTGTACCGTGCCGGGCGAGTACTGGCAGTGCCAGGTCCGCTCGCTGCTGGGACTGGGGATTCACTTCCAGGTGCTGGCCTGGGCCGGGTTGGGGCTGGCATTGCTGGCGCAGGTGGTTTCGGGGCGCGGCGGATGGTGGCTGGCGGTGCTGGCGCTGGTGTTCGGGGTGCCGGCGCTGGTGCTGTATACCGCAAGCATTGCAGTGTTCGCAGTGGTGCTGGCGGGGTTGCGACTGGTTCGGCAAGCGCGGCGCGTTTGACAGGGGCTGCTTTGCAGCCCATTCGCGGGGCAAGCCCGCTCCCACAGGAAATGTGCTGCGTTTCAGGACGGTGAAGATCCTGTGGGAGCGGGCTTGCCCCGCGAAGAAAACACCGCCGTCATCCAGCCTTGCGCAGCCGCAAGCTGCGCCACAACGCTGCAGTCATCAGCACACTGACCATCGCCCAGCCCCAGGCCTGCTGGTTCTCCAGCCCTTCCCGGTAAAGCTGCGGCAACACCCCAGCCCCGACCATGAAGGCCAGCAATGCCACCTCCGCCCGCGCCGCCGCCACGGGCCGCAACAGGTACACCACCGCCGGCAAGGTCAGCGCCGCTGTAGGAAAGCTGCGGTACCGCGGGTCGAACACCATCGCCAGCATGCTCACCGCTGCCGCGAACCCCGCCGCCAGCAACAGCCAACCGGCACGTGCTTCGAGCCAGGCGAACAGGCGTTCCCGCCAGCCTTCACGTCGCGCCATGGCCAGGGCGCCATGCAGCAGCACCAGCAGATTCAGCCCCGCCAGCAACACCGCCCACAGCCACTCCCCGGCAAACCGCGCATGACTGCGCATCAACTCGCCCCACAGCCCCAGGCACCCCGCGCCAAACGCCGCCAGCAGGGGCAGCAGCAGTGCGCCGGCAGTGCTGGCAGGGCACCCGGCGAGCACCAGCATGACTGCCATCAGCACCCCGCTGGCCAGCAACCACTGCGGCCAGTAATGCAGGTTGCTGACAGGCCCTTCGAGCACGCCCTTGTCTTGCCGGTCGGCATCGTACAACCCCCAGTAGCCGCCTACCGCGCCCTCACTGGCGCGTTTCCAGGGCTGGTCGAAGGCTTCGATCAGGTTGTAGTGCCAGCCATGGGTCTCGGCCATGGCGACAAAACCGCGGATGAAGCGCGCCTCATTGGCCCGGCTGGGCACGGCGGTCTCGCGCTGGCGGCCTTCGCTGGGCCAGCCGGTTTCACCGATGAAGATGTCCTTGGGCGCGAAGCGGTTGGCGAACACCTGGTGCACTTCGGCAACGTGGGCCAGGGCGTCATCGATGCCACTGGGGTCGTCTTCCCAGTAGGGCAGCAGGTGGATGGTCAAAAAGTCCACCGCGGGTGCCACCTGCGGATGCTGCAGCCAGAACTCCCAGACATCGGCGTAGGTCACCGGCACCTTGACCTGGCGCTTCACCTCACCGATCAACGCCGCCAGGCGCTCGCCGGTGACCTCCTTGCGCAACAGCGCCTCGTTGCCGACGATAACTGCGCTGACCACGTCCGGGTTGGCGTTGGCGGCGGCGATCAGCAACTGCACTTCCTTGTCGGTATCGACCGGGTTGGCATTCACCCAGGCCCCGAGCATCACCTTCAAACCGTGCTTGCGTGCCAGCGCCGGGATCGCTTCAAGCCCGGTCATGGAATAGGTGCGGATGCACTGAAATCGCTCGGCCAGCAGCGCCAGGTCGGCGTCCATGCGTGCCGGGCGCAGGCGAAAGGGCTGGTCAAAGGGCGACTGGTCCTTGTCGAACGGTGTGTACGACGCGCACTGCAGCTTGTGCGTGGGGCTGGCGGCGTCTGGCAGTTGCAGCGGCTTGCCCAGCCCGTACCAGAGCCCCCCCAAGCCGAGCAGGGCGAGCAGGCAGGCGAGCACGTAGAGCGGTAACAGCAGGCGGGCAGGGTTGGGCATCGGGCGGTCCATCGTCAGGCGCAAAACGTTAGATAGTAGCCCGGCGCCAATCCTTTGGCATGCAAGGATCGCGCAGAGCCGCGCAGGCCGTTGCCGCTAATGGCACAGTGCTGTCGCAATGGGTTGGGGTACAGGTCGCAGATGGAGCAGGTCAGCTATGGTTGCAGGCACATGATGCAATTTCCAAGACCTGACGAGGGGATGCTTTGATGGCAACTTTGAAAAAAATGCGACGTTTCCTGGGGGTGGGTACTGCCCTGGTATTGGCCATGAGCACTGCACAGGCAATGGCCAAAGAGGTAAGCATCGGTTACGTGGATGGTTGGGCCGACAGCGTGGCGACCACCAACGTGGCCGCCGAAGTGATCAAGCAGAAGCTCGGCTACGACGTGAAGCTGCAGGCGGTGGCCGCAGGGATCATGTGGCAGGGGGTGGCCACCGGCAAGCTCGACGCCATCCTTTCGGCCTGGTTGCCGGTAACCCATGGCGAGTACTGGGCCAAGAACAAGGACAAGGTGGTCGACTACGGCGCCAACTTCAAGGATGCCAAGATCGGCCTGATCGTCCCCGAATACGTCAAGGCAACCAGCATTGAAGACCTCAAGACCGACGAAAGCTTCAAGCAGAAGATCGTCGGTATCGACGCAGGCTCCGGCGTGATGATCAAGACCGAGCAGGCGATCAAGGATTACGACCTCACCGGCTACAAGCTGCAGGCCAGCTCCGGGGCAGGCATGACGGCGGAGCTGGGACGCGCCTATCCCAAGCAACAGTCGATTGCGGTGACCGGCTGGGTGCCGCACTGGATGTTCGCCAAGTGGAAACTCAAGTTCCTGGATGATCCAAAAGGGGTGTATGGCGCGGCGGAAACGGTCAACAACATCGGCAGCCAGGAGCTGGGCAAGAAGGCGCCGGAAGTTGCCGAATTCCTCAAGAAGTTCCAGTGGCAGTCCAAGGATGAGATCGGCGAGGTGATGCTGGCGATTCAGGATGGGGCCAAGCCTGAGGCAGCTGCGAAGGACTGGGTGGCCAAGCATCCGGAGCGGGTCAAGGAGTGGACCGGCAAGTAATCGATTCGGGGGCCAGTGAGGCCTTGTCGCCGGCAAGCCGGCTCCCACAGGGTACCCCGCTGTACTCTGTGGGAGCCGGCTTGCCGGCGATAAGGCCACATTGGCCTCTACTTTGTTACTGATCCTGCAAAACACTCTTGCATCTAAGACTAAGGTCGTCTGGTTGGCGTCCAACGGCAGCATAAAGTGACGGTGTGGGTTCCATCCCCTACCTGTGCTGCTAGGACAAAAACAATGAACGACAGCATTTACCTCTCGATACAAAACAGCCCCCGCTTCAAGGAGCTGGTCAGCAAACGCGAGCGCTTCGCCTGGATTCTCTCGGCGATCATGCTCGGCCTCTACTGCGCCTTCATCCTCCTGATCGCCTACGGTCCTCACCTGCTGGGCGCCAAGCTCAGCCCCGAGTCGTCGATTACCTGGGGCATTCCCCTGGGCGTCGGCCTGATCGTTTCGGCATTCGTCCTGACCGCCATCTACGTACGCCGCGCCAACGGCGAATTCGATGAGCTGAACAAGGCCATCCTGAAGGAGGCGCAACAATGATTCGCCACGCCAAAGCCCTGGCCGTCCTGGCCTGCGGCGTTTTCGCACCCGCCGTGTGGGCCGCCGATGCCCTGACCGGCGAGGTGCAGAAGCAGCCGCTGAACGTCTCGGCGATCGCCATGTTCGTGGCCTTCGTCGCCTTCACCCTCGGCATCACCTACTGGGCTTCCAAGCGCAACAAGTCGGCCGCCGACTACTACGCGGCCGGCGGCAAGATCACCGGTTTCCAGAACGGCCTGGCGATTGCCGGCGACTACATGTCGGCCGCCTCGTTCCTGGGTATTTCCGCGCTGGTGTTCACCTCGGGCTATGACGGCCTGATCTACTCGATCGGCTTCCTGGTCGGCTGGCCGATCATCCTCTTCCTGATCGCCGAGCGCCTGCGCAACCTGGGCAAGTACACCTTTGCCGACGTGGCCTCGTACCGCCTCGGGCAGAAGGAAATCCGCACGCTGTCGGCCTCCGGCTCGCTGGTGGTGGTGGCGTTCTACCTGATCGCCCAGATGGTCGGTGCCGGCAAGCTGATCGAGCTGCTGTTCGGCCTGGACTACCACGTCGCGGTGATCCTGGTGGGCATCCTGATGTGCCTGTACGTGCTGTTCGGCGGCATGCTGGCCACCACCTGGGTGCAGATCATCAAGGCGGTGCTGCTGCTCTCCGGTGCCAGCTTCATGGCGCTGATGGTGATGAAGCACGTGGGCTTCGACTTCAACACCCTGTTCTCCGAAGCGATCAAGGTGCACGCCAAGGGCGAGGCGATCATGAGCCCGGGCGGCCTGGTCAAGGACCCGATCTCGGCGTTCTCCCTGGGCCTGGCGCTGATGTTCGGTACCGCTGGCCTGCCGCACATCCTGATGCGCTTCTTCACCGTCAGTGACGCCAAGGAAGCGCGCAAGAGCGTGCTGTACGCTACCGGCTTCATCGGCTACTTCTACATCCTGACCTTCATCATCGGCTTCGGCGCGATCCTGCTGGTCAGCACCAACCCAGAGTTCAAGGACGCCGCCGGCGCCCTGCTGGGCGGCAACAACATGGCGGCGGTGCACCTGGCCGATGCCGTGGGTGGCAGCATCTTCCTCGGCTTCATCTCGGCGGTAGCGTTCGCCACCATCCTGGCGGTGGTCGCCGGCCTGACCCTGGCCGGTGCCTCGGCGGTGTCCCATGACCTGTACGCCAGCGTATGGCGCAAGGGCAAGGCCAACGACAAGGACGAGATCCGCGTGTCGAAGATCACCACCGTCGCCCTGGGCGTGCTGGCGATCGGTCTGGGGATTCTGTTCGAGAAGCAGAACATCGCCTTCATGGTCGGCCTGGCGTTCTCCATCGCGGCCAGCTGCAACTTCCCGGTGCTGCTGCTTTCGATGTACTGGAAGAAGCTGACCACCCGCGGTGCCATGATCGGCGGCTGGCTGGGCCTGATCAGTGCGGTGACGCTGATGATCCTTGGCCCGACCATCTGGGTGCAGATCCTCGGCCATGAGAAAGCCATCTACCCGTATGAGTACCCAGCGCTGTTCTCGATGCTCATCGCCTTCGTCGGTATCTGGTTCTTCTCGGTCACCGACAAGTCCAAGGCGGCCGATGACGAGCGTGCGCTGTTCTACCCGCAGTTCGTCCGTTCGCAGACTGGCCTGGGTGCCAGCGGGGCGGTGTCGCACTAAACCTGCATCGGTAGCTTGAACACAACGCCCCGTCTGTCGGGGCGTTGTCGTTTCTGCGGGCCCCATCGCTGGCAAGCCAGCTCCCACAGGTACCCCACTGAACCTGCAGGCGCTGGCTTGCCGGCGATGGGGCCACAGAAACCTCAACAAGTGCCAAGCAGCAATCACAAAAAGTTGTCTTTAGGAAATTTCCTCAAGCCATAGGGAAATTTCCTGCTTTTTGTGAGCGCGCAAAAGACCATCATCACCAGGATCATATGGGTGGGCTATCAGCGAGGTGGATCATGCACAGGGCACTGGTGGTCGACGACCACCCTTTCATCCGTTCCACGGTGTGCATGCTGCTGCGCCAGGAGCGTCTGCAGATCGTCGGCCAGACCGACAACGGCATCGAAGCGGTGCGCATGGCGCGTGAACTGGCGCCTGACATCATCATCCTCGACATCAGCCTGCCCGGGCTCGACGGCATGGAGGTGATCGACCGGGTCAAGCGCCAGGAGCATCCGCCCAGGACCCTGGTGCTGACGTCGCACATGGCCGAAGCCTATTCCCTGCGCTGCATGCAGGCCGGGGCGGCCGGATTCGTCTCCAAGACCAACGACCTGGGCGAACTGAACAAGGCGGTGCGCGCGGTGTTGTCGGGGTTCACCTATTTCCCCGAGGTGACGCTGAGCTCGGTGCACAGCCAGGAACTGCACGCCACCGACGCCCAGCGCATCGCCTGCCTCAGCGACCGTGAGCTGATGATCCTCCAGCACCTGGCCCGCGGCCTGAGCAACAAGGCCATCGGCGAAGCCATGCTGCTGAGCAACAAGACCGTCAGCACCTACAAAGGTCGCCTGCTTGAAAAGCTGCGCCTCAACTCGCTCATCGACATGGCGGATTTCGCTCGTCGCAACCAACTGATCTGAACCGTGCGTGCGTTCTGGCTGATGCTGCTGTGCTGTCTGTTTCCCTTGCCGGGCCTGGCGGCGCCGGTGTTCCATGGCCGCGCTGCCTTCGACGGGCCGCGTGCCGAGCCCGACAGCGGCGACCTGCGCTGGCTGTGGCGCCACCGCGTGCTGCGTCTGGGGGTGCTGGGCAGCGACCAGCCGCCGTTGGATATCCTCGGCACCGGCCGCGCCTACGAAGGCATCACCGCCGACTATGCGGGGCTTGTGGCCGAACACCTGAACCTGGGCATGCAAGTGCAGGTGTTCGACTCGTTCGAGGCGGCGCTGGCGGCGCTGCGCGATGGAACGGTGGACCTGCTCGGTTCGGTCAGCACGCAGCAGGCGCTGCAGGCGGGCCTGCGGTTGTCGCCGCCCTACGCCGAGGACCACCCGCTGCTGCTCGCCCACGAGCAGAAAGAGCGGATCGAGCAGGACCAGCCGTTGCGCCTGGTGATGGTGGACGGCTACCGCACGCCCGCGCAGGTGGCTCAGTTCTACCCCCAGGCCCAGCTGCAGGTGCACCCGACGGCGTTCAGTGCCCTGGCCACGCTGGCCCTCGGCCAGGCCGACCTGTACCTGGGCAATGCCCTGATCGCGCGCTACGTGCAAGGGCGCAGCCAGCTCGGTGCGGTGGAGGAGATCGGCCACGCCGCCGTGCCGCGCCAAGGGATCGGCTTTGCCATGCTCGACAACGACTCGCCCTTGCCGCGGCTGGTGGACATTGCCCTCGACAGCATCAGCCCGGCCCAGCATGCCCGTATCACCGAGCGTTGGAGCCCGTTGGCAGGCAACGCCCGGGCGACCCAGGCCGTGCAGTTGAGCGAGGCCCAGCAGCGCTGGCTCCACGACAACCCCAGTGTGCGGGTGCTGGTTGATGACCAGTTGCTGCCGCTCAGCTACCGCGACAGCAAGGGGCAGTTGCGGGGCCTGACCCTGGATATGCTGCAGCTGATCACCCGGCGCACGGGCCTGAAGTTCGAGGTGCAGGCCGGGGCGGGCGTCGAGCAGATGATCGAGCAGGTGAACCAGGGCAAGGCGCAATTGATCGCCGGCTTGCCCTACAGCGCCAGCCTGGAGCGGCGCCTGGGCTTCAGCCGGGCCTACCTGAGCGCTCGCGGGTTCTGGTCAGTCGCACGGGCGTCGATGCACCGCAGAGCCTTGAGCAACTGCTCGGGCGGCGTGTCGCGCTGGTCTGGGGCAGCGCCATGGTCGAGCTGCTGCAGCATCGCTACCCGCAGGTGCATCAGCGCCTGCTGCCGGGCCCGCTGCACGCCTTGCGCGCGGTCGCCGAGGGCAAGGTGGATGCGGCCTTGTTGACCCTGGACGACGCCCGCCCGCTGGTCGCGCGCTGGTACCCCGGGCAGTTGCAGATCAGCGCCAGTCTGGCCCTGCCGCCCGCGCACTTCGCCCTGGCCGGCGCCCGGGGCGCCAGCGAACTGCTGGGCATCATCGACAGCGCGCTGCTCAGCCTCACTCCCCGCGAGACCGGCATGCTGGTGCGCCGCTGGCGTAACCCGATGATCGTCCCCGACGGCGTCTGGCCACGCTACCGCGGCAAGATCCTGTTCGGTTTCGGCACCGCGTTGGGCCTGCTCGTGGTTGCCCTGCTGTGGATCCGCTACCTGCGCCGGCTGCAGGTGCAGTTGCGAAGGGCCAAGCGCGCGGCGGATGCGGCCAACCAGGCCAAGACCGAGTTCCTCGCCACCATCAGCCACGAGATCCGCACGCCTTTGCATGCGGTGCTGGGCATGCTGGAACTGGCCCAGCGCAAGGCCGCCCAGGGCATCCTCGACCGGCTGGCCATCGAGGTGGCCACCGATGCCGCGCGCGGGCTGAAAGAGCTGATCGGCGACATCCTCGACATCACGCGCATCGAGACCGGCCACCTGCAGCTGGCGCCGCAGCACGTGCGCTTGCGCGAACTGGTGGCGCGGGTGGTCCAGTTGTTCGAGCAGCAGGCCCGTGGCAAGGGGCTCGATCTGCAGATGCAGATGAGCGGTGCGGTGGACACCGAGGTGATGCTCGATCCGCTGCGCTTCAAGCAGGTGCTGGCCAACCTGTTGAGCAACGCCATCAAGTTCACCGAGCACGGTCGTATCAAAGTCAGCCTGCAGGCCTTGGCGGTCGACGGTCAGCTGAGCGTGGGGCTGCTGGTCCAGGACACCGGCATGGGCATCGCCGCCGGTGAACTGGCCGGCCTCGGGCAACGTTTTCGCCAGGCCAGCAACCAGAAGCAGTCACCCCGTGCCAGCGCGGGGCTGGGCCTGAGCATCAGCCGCAGCCTGTGCCAGCTGATGGGCGGCCAGCTGCGCCTGCGCAGCACGCTCGGGCAAGGCACCGAAGCGCACGTGCAGCTCACGCTGCCCTTGCTGCCGATCGAGGCACCGACGCCTGAAACGTCACCCTTGCCGGTGCAAGGCGAGGCGCGGCTGCGGGTACTGGTGGTCGATGATTACCCGGCGAACCGGCTGTTGCTGGCGCAGCAGCTGGACTACCTGGGGCATCAGGCGCGGGTAGCGGAGGATGGTGCCCAGGCCTTGCGCCTGTGGCTCAAGGAGCATTTCGATGTGGTCATCAGCGATTGCAACATGCCGCGCCTCGATGGCCACGGCCTGGCACGCGCCATCCGCGAACATGAACGCCGCAGCGGGCGCCCGCGCTGCCGGCTGATCGGCCTCACCGCCAGTGCCCAGGAGGTCGAGCGTCGGCGCAGCCGCCAGGCGGGGATGGACGACTGCCTGTTCAAGCCGCTGGACCTCGACAGCTTGACCCAGGCCCTGATCGACGCCCAGCCCCCAGGGTCGCAGGACGAGGAGGGCGCCATGATTTGCCTGCAGCACCTCAGGCACCTGGTGGGCAACGACGAGGCCGCATTGAAGGCACTGCTCGCAGACTTGCGCGCGAGCAACCGTGAAGACCTGCAGCGCCTGGAAAACCTGGGCGATGCACCCGACGCCATCGCCGAGCTGGCGCATCGGGTCAAAGGCGGCGCACGCATTTCCCGCGCCGAGGCGCTGGTTGATCTGTGCGAGCAAGTCGAGCGCTGCTGCCAGGCCGTGCCGCTGGAGCGGCTGGCGCTCAGCCTGGCTGTCCGTGCCATGGGCGACGGCATGAGTCGCCTGGAGCGGCAGCTGGAACGCCAGGCCGGGCACAACGCGGTGGGGTCATATCATGCCGAGCAACAACAGCACCAACAGAATCACCAGCACCACGCCGACGATGCCGGAAGGGCCATAGCCCCAGCTGCGCGAGTGAGGGAAGACCGGTAAGCCACCAATCAACAGCAGGATCAGGATGATGATGAGGATCGTGGTCATGGCGGAGTCCTTGCGTGGTTGAGGGTCAAGGGCCTCGGACTGCTGGCCTCTTGTTAAATGGGACCGGTGCCGCTTGTGAAAAATTCCATACGTTTGTGGCCTGTCCCGGCCCTATCGCCGG
>NZ_AKJC01000033.1 GCF_000282535.1 Pseudomonas sp. GM84
CAAGCCGGCTCCCACAGAAATGCTGCCATCAGCCCCTGTGGGAGCCGGCTTGCCGGCGATGAGGCCCGAATGGACAAACGAAAACGCCGCCCGATTGGGCGGCGTTTTTTATTGCCAAGGCAAAAGCTTACTTCTGCTTCACACCTTCGACACTGATATCCAGGTCCAGGGTCTGCGAGGTCGCACCCGGGCCCTTGATGCCGAAGTCGTTCAGATTCAGCGTGGTGGTAGCGTTGAAGCCGGCACGCTCACCGCCCCATGGGTCCTTGCCTTCACCGTTGAAAGTGGCCTTGAAGGTCACCGGCTTGGTGACACCGTGCATGGTCAGATCACCAGTCACATCGGCGGTTTTTTCGCCAGTGGACTTGACGCTGGTGGAGACAAACTTCGCTTCAGGATATTTCTTCACGTCCAGGAAGTCTTTGCTGGCGATGTGCTTGTCACGCTCGGCGTGGTTCGACCACAGGCTGGCGGTATCCAGCTTGACGTTGATCTTGCTGGCTTCAGGCTTGGCGCTATCCCAAGTGAAGTCGCCGTCAAATTTCTTGAAGGTGCCGTGGATGAAGCTGTAGCCCAGGTGGCTGATTTTCCAGTCGACGAACGCATGCTGACCTTCCGTGTCGATCTTGTAATCGGCAGCCATGGCCTGGCCAGCGGAGATCAGAGCGGTACCGAGCGCCAGAGCGGCAAAAGTCTTTTTCAACATCCTTACTTCCTTCCTTTGCAATTGAGGTTGAGAGTCAAGCTTTGCGGCCCAGCATACGAGTCAGGGTCGCGTCACGGTCGATGAAATGGTGTTTCAAGGCTGCCAGGGCATGCAGCACGGCAAAGATCACCAGGCCCCATGCCAACCAGAGATGAACGACACCCGCCACGTCAGCCTGGTCGGGCAGGTCGCTGATCAAGGCCGGCACTTCGAACAACTCGAAGACCGGAATGCCAACGCCATCGGCGGTCGAAATCAGGTAACCGGCGACCATCACTGCAAAAAGCCCCAGGTACAACGCCAGGTGGCCCAACTTGGCGGCCACGCGAGTGAGCGGCCCGTGGTTGGCCGGCGCCGGCGGTGGTGGGCTGATGAAGCGCCAGAGCACACGCAACAGCATCACAGCCAGCAGTACCATGCCGATGCTCTTGTGCAGGTCAGGGGCAGATTTGCGCCAAGGGCTGTAGTAGTCGAGGCCGACCATCCACAAACCCAGGCCGAACAGGCCAAAAACTGCCAGTGCCACGCCCCAGTGCAGGACGATGCTGACGATGCCATAGCGAGAAGGTGAGTTGCGCAGTTGCATGATGCAGTGTTTCCCCGTGAAAGCTGTGCACAGACTATCGCGAAACGTATCGAAGAAAAGCGGAAAAAATCGCTTTGGATTATCGAGAAAACCGATAGGTAGTGTGTGAGATCGCTATTAAGGAAACATTAACGATAGCGGGGAATTTGGCGTTGTCAGCACCGGCCTCTTTGCGGGACAAGCCCGCTCCCACAGGTGCTCCGCTGCCCCAGCGGCGTGCACTGTATCTGTGGGAGCGGGCTTGTCCCGCAAAGAGGCCAGTACGGCCAGGACCTTAGCTGGCCTTGGCCTGGGCGTTGGTCACCGGTTTCTTGGCCGGCTCGGATTTGGCGGTGGCTTTTTTCGGCTCGGCTTTATGCGCCTGTTTTACAGCAGGTTTGTGCGCGGGCGCCGGTTTGGCCGGTGCCGCCTTGCTGCCGGTAGGTTTGGCAGGTTCTTCCTTGGCAATCGGCGCCGTCACAGCGGCAGGTGCAGCAGCCGGCGCTGGCGCTACTTCCTCGGCCTTGGCAACCGGTGCAGCCTTCACCTCAGGTTTGTCAGCGCCGCCAAACAGCCGCGAGAAGAACCCGCCCTTGTCCTTCGCCGCCACCGCGCCTGCGGTTGCAGCGGCCGCCACCGGCAACGCCTTGGACGGGTCGAACGATTTGCCGGCGAGCAAGTCCTGTACCTGGCTGGCCGCACGCTGGCCACTGCGCAGGGCGCCTTCAAGGGTGCCGGGATAAAGGGCATCGGTGTGCTCACCTGCGAAGGCAATGCGCTGCACCGGGCGCTCCCACAGGCGCCAATACTTGCTGATCTGCCCCGGACCGTAGGCCAGGTAGGCACCGCCCGTACCGGCGTCGGTGCTGTAGCGCTTGAGCTCGTAGCCGGTGAACGAGCCACGAGCCTGTGGATAGAAGGCATGCAGGCGGATCAGCACCTGATCGACCATCTGCTTGTCACCGAAGGCCTGCAGCAGGCGCGCGTTGTCGCCGGACAGGTTGATCACCACATTGGCGCCACCCTTGAGTGCCGGCTCGATCCACAGCATGCCGAGGCCCACGTTACTGTAGATCTCGCCGGTCATGCGCGAACGGCTTTCCCAGACCGGCTGCTTGAACTTGAGCATCAGCTGGTCGCGCCAACCGTAGTTGGTACCCCTGAGCGCTGCCACATGCTGGGTATCCAGGACCGGCGTCATCTGGATCTTGGCCAGGGCCCGCAGGGGCACGGCCATGACCACGTAATCGGCCTGGTAGCTGGCACTGCCGGTCTTGACCGTGACGCTGTCCTTGTCCTGGACGATGGAGGTCACCGGCGAGTTGGTCTTGATGGTTTTCAGCTGCTTGACGAACGCCTGGGCCAGCACCGGGCTGCCGCCTGGCAAACGCGCGGCACGCAGGTCACGATCGCTGACGCCCCGGTACACCCGGTTTTGCTGGGCGAAATAGAGCAGCGACAGGCGCGACGGCTCATCGTAACGGGTACGGATCTGCTGGTTGATCAACTGCCGCGCGGTGGCCGGCAGCTGCAGCTTGTCGAGCCAGGTGGACACGTTCATCTGGTCGAGGGCAAACAGCGTGCTGGTCGCCTGCGGGTTGAGCGGGTCGTCGATCGAGCGAGCCAGGTCGTCGAGGGTCTTCTCGTAGCGCTTGATCGCCTCGGCGGTTGCGGGTTGCTTGGTAGGCAGGTCCGTGGCGCTGAAGTACTCGCCATCGATCAGGTAGCCAGGGGTTCGCACGAACTCCGGTGCCGGCAGTGTCTCCAGCTTGAACCGATCCAGGTACTGGTTGAGTACCGGCTGGGCCTTGCTGTTGCCGATCCATTCGCTGTTGGCCAGCCCCGAGCGACCGCCCATGCCCGCCTTGGCTTCCAGCAAGGTCACCTGCCAGCCCTTGTTCTGCAGCTCGTAGGCCGCGGTCAGGCCAGCCAGGCCACCACCCACGACGATCGCCGTAGGTGTCTTGTCCTTGGCCAGCGTGGCGCCGCTGGACACACCGATCAATACCAACGCGCACAGGCGCACCCAAGCAGCAGCCATGATGGCGAACTCCGAGTCAAACGTTACAGAAATGGGAAGAGGCAGGAATGCCCCGAGATGATGCGTTAAGAATACGTCAGGTCTGCATACCCTGCCACTACAGCGACATCAAGTTCCCTTGGCTACTGACATTTTTGCCAGTAGCCAAGGCTCGCGCCGCTACGCGATGCTTTCGCAGGTGGCCAGAAAACCGACAAAAGGAGCTGCGGCATGATCTATGAGGAGCACTTCGCGCACGTCGACAGGCAATTTCTGTCGCACAAGCAGTCATTTCGTACCCCATCCGGCTTGAGCATCCGCTCCAACGGCACCTCCTGGACCGGTTTTCATGAAGCCTTCAAAGGCGAGGACGGCACTGAGCTTGTGATCGGCGAGCACAGCGACGTGGAGATCGCCTTCAACCAGGAGGTCGAGCACCTTCGCCTCGAATACTACGTGGTCAGCGATCAGACGTTCGACACTGTGCAAATGCTGCTGGATACCGATGGCTACGACATCGACCTGATCGCGCCGATCCCGCGCAACTTCTACTGGCTCACGCTATCGGGCAGCGGCTACACCGAGTTCAAGCCTGGCCCCATCGCCACCCAGCCCTACCATCAGGACATCGCCGGGCCGTTTCGACGCCTGACCATCTCCACTTCGCAGGCCGGCACCGTGCACATTCGCAAGCTCGAATGGACCCGCACCTTTCGCCATTGACCCTTAGCGGTTGTCCTGCCTCCTGGCATTGCTTAGGCTTACGCGGTCAAACCAAGCCGCAATGCCAGGAGAAGTGCCGATGGGCCTCAACGATCAGTGGATGCAACGCGACCTCAAGGTCCTGTGGCACCCCTGCACCCAGATGAAAGACCACGAGCAACTGCCACTGATCCCGATCAAGCGCGGTGAAGGCGTGTGGCTCGAAGACTTCGATGGCAAACGCTACCTGGATGCGGTCAGCAGCTGGTGGGTCAATGTGTTCGGCCATGCCAACCCGCGCATCAACCAGCGCATCAAGGATCAGGTCGACCAGCTGGAGCACGTGATTCTGGCCGGCTTCAGCCACCAGCCGGTCATCGAGCTGTCCGAGCGGCTGGTCGCCATGACGCCGGCCGGGCTTGACCGTGTGTTCTATGCCGACAACGGCTCGTCGTGCATCGAAGTGGCGCTGAAAATGAGCTTCCACTACTGGCAGAACATCGGCAAACCTGCGAAAAAACGCTTCGTCACCCTGACCAACAGCTACCACGGCGAAACCATTGCCGCCATGTCGGTCGGCGACGTGCCCCTGTTCACCGAAACCTACAAGGCATTGCTGCTCGACACCCTCAAGGTGCCCAGCCCGGACTGCTACCTGCGGCCCGAGGGCATGAGCTGGGAAGAACATTCTCGCAACATGTTCGCGGCCATGGAGCAGACCCTGGCCGAACACCACGAGACCGTTTCGGCCGTGATCGTCGAGCCGCTGATCCAGGGCGCCGGCGGCATGCGCATGTACCACCCGGTCTACCTCAAGCTGCTGCGCGAGGCTTGCGACCGCTATGGCGTACACCTGATCCACGACGAGATCGCCGTCGGCTTCGGCCGCACCGGCACGATGTTCGCCTGCGAGCAGGCCGGTATCCGCCCAGACTTCCTGTGCCTGTCCAAGGCCTTGACCGGCGGCTACCTGCCG
>NZ_AKJC01000034.1 GCF_000282535.1 Pseudomonas sp. GM84
TTGCCGGCGATGGGCCGCACACCGACCCCAACGGCCTTGAATCAAAGCACCGCCTTCGGATACGACCCCAGCACCTTCAGCGCCACAGCCTCCTGGCTGATCTGCTCCAGCACCGCCTTGATCAGCGGGTCGCGGTGATGGCCGACGAAGTCGATGAAGAACACGTAGGTCCACTTGCCACTGCGCGACGGACGGGTCTCGATGCGGGTCAGGTCGATGCCGTTCTCGTGGAACGGCACCAGCAGTTCATGCAAGGCACCCGGCTTGTTGCTCATCGAAACGATGATCGACGTCTTGTCGTCGCCGGTCGGCGGCACTTCCTGGCTACCGATCATCAGGAAGCGTGTGGAGTTGTCCGGGCGGTCTTCGATCTTCTCGGCCAGGCGGGTCAGGCCATACAGGTTGGCTGCCATGTCACCGGCGATCGCCGCCGAGTTCCATTCGCCTTTGACCCGCTTGGCCGCCTCGGCATTGCTCGACACCGCCACCCGCTCGACATTCGGGTAATGGGCGTCCAGCCACTTGCGGCACTGGGCCAGCGACTGGGCGTGGGAGTAGATGCGGGTGATGCTGTCGGTCTTGGTGTTCTCGCCCACCAGCAGGTGATGGTGGATGCGCAGCTCCACTTCGCCGCAGATCACCATGTCGTGCTCGAGGAAGCTGTCCAGGGTGTGGCTGACCGCGCCTTCGGTGGAGTTCTCCACCGGCACCACGCCGAAGTTGACGGCACCGGCCGCCACTTCGCGGAACACTTCGTCGATGGCCGCCATCGGACGGCTGATCACTGCGTGGCCGAAGTGCTTCATCGCCGCCGCCTGGGTGAAGGTGCCCTCAGGGCCGAGGTAGGCGATTTTCAGCGGCTCTTCCAGGGCCAGGCAGGACGACATGATTTCGCGGAACAGCCGCGCCATCTCTTCGTTGTCCAGCGGGCCCTTGTTGCGTTCCATGACGCGCTTGAGTACCGCCGCTTCACGCTCGGGGCGGTAGAACACCGGTTTTTCGCCTTCGGCCAGCGAAGCGGTCTTGACCCTGGCCACTTCCTGGGCGCAGCGGGCGCGCTCGCTGATCAGCTCCAGGATCTTCTCGTCGAGGCTGTCGATGCGTACACGCAGTGCCTTCAACTCCTGATCGGACATCAGCCGTGCTCCTTCTCGAATTCGGTCATGTAGGCCACCAGGGCTTCCACCGCCTCAAGGCCCAGGGCGTTGTAGATGGACGCGCGCATGCCGCCCACCGAACGGTGGCCTTTGAGGTTGAGCAGACCACGGGCATCGGCACCGGCCAGGAAGGCTTTGTCCAGACGCTCGTCAGCCAGGCGGAACGGCACGTTCATCCACGAACGGGCATTGTGGCTGATCGGGTTGGTGTAGAACTCGCTGGCGTCGATGAAGCCGTACAGACGGTCTTTCTTGGCGCGGTTGCGCTGCTCCATGGCTTCGACACCGCCCTGCTCCTTGAGCCACTCGAAGACCAAGCCCGAGAGGTACCAGGAATAGGTCGCCGGAGTGTTGTACATGGAACCGTTGTCGGCCGAGACCTTGTAGTCGAGCATGGTCGGACAGCTGCTGCGGGCATGACCCAGCAGGTCTTCGCGCACGATCACCACCACCAGGCCGCTCGGGCCGATGTTCTTCTGCGCGCCGGCGTAGATCAGGCCGTACTGGGACACATCGATCGGGCGAGAGAGGATGTCGGACGACATGTCGACCACCAGCGGTACGTCACCGGTCTCGGGTACCCAGTCGAACTGCAGGCCACCGATGGTTTCGTTGGACGCATAGTGAACGTAAGCGGCGTTCTGGGTCAGCTTCCATTCGTTCTGACCTGGGATGGCCAGGTAATCGTAGGGCTTGGCGCTGGCGGCGACGTTGATGTTGCCGAAGCGGCGCGCTTCCTCGATGGCCTTCTTCGACCAGATGCCGGTTTCGATGTAGTCCGCGGTGCCGTTTTCCGGCAGCAGGTTCAGCGGGATCTCGGCGAACTGCTGGCTGGCGCCGCCCTGCAGGAACAGCACCTTGTAGTTCGAGGGGACGGACAGCAGGTCACGCAGGTCCTGCTCGGCCTTCTCGGCGATGGCCACGTAGTCGTCGCTGCGATGACTCATTTCCATCACCGACAAGCCCTTGCCGCGCCAATCCAGCATTTCGGCCTGGGCACGCTGCAGTACGGCGTCAGGAAGCGCGGCAGGGCCTGCGCAGAAGTTAAAGGCTCGTTTGCTCACATCCACTCTCGCTCTGCCAAATAGAACAAAATCGTAATTCGATGTCGCCTGCATTGGGGCTGCTTCGCAGCCCATCGCTGGCAAGCCAGCTCCCACAGGGGTCGCGTCAATCTCAAGGCTTGCGCTGTACCTGTGGGAGCCGGCTTGCCGGCGATGGGCCGCAAAGCGGCCCCATTGACGTCTCTAATCAGTCAAACGGGGCGACCTTGGTCGCCCCGTTCGGGTTGTTGCGCTTGCTTACTCTTGCGGTGCCTCTTCGGCGCCCGCATTTTCATCGTCCGCCGCATCGGCCTCGACGCCTTCCGCGTCCGCCTCGATCAGTTCATCGAGTTCGTCCTCGGAAGGTTCCTGGATACGCTCAAGGCCCACCAGTGTTTCGTCGTTGGCCAGCTTGATCAGCGTCACGCCCTGGGTGTTACGGCCCAGGCTGGACACCTCGCCGACCCGCGTGCGCACCAAGGTTCCCTGGTCGGAGATGAGCATGATCTCTTCCCCTTCCTGCACCTGGATGGCGCCGATCAGCAGCCCGTTGCGGCCCTTGGTACCCATGGCGATCACGCCTTGGCCACCACGCCCGCGGCGCGGGAACTTCGACAGCGGCGTGCGCTTGCCGAAACCACGCTCGGAGGCGGTAAGGATCTGCGCGCCGGACTCGGGAATCAGCATCGAGATGATGCGTTGCCCCTTGCCCAGCCTCATGCCACGCACGCCACGGGCGGTACGGCCCATTTCGCGAACCACGCTCTCGGCGAAGCGGATCACCTTGCCGGCGTCGGAGAACATCATGACTTCCTTGGCACCATCGGTGATGGCCGCGGCAATCAGGGTGTCGCCTTCTTTCAGCTTCAGGGCGATCAGGCCGTTGGAGCGAGGACGGGCGAACTGCACCAGCGGGGTCTTCTTGACGGTACCGGAAGCGGTGGCCATGAAGATGTACGCGCCGGTCGGTTCAGCCACCCACTCAAGGGTGTCGCCGTCTTCTTCGTCGACTTCTTCGACTTCTACCACTTCACCTTCGATCACGCCCTCGTCGCCGTCTTCCAGCTCTTCATCCGGATCGGCGCTCTGCTGCAGGGCCTCGAGGTCGATCTGCAGCATGGCGGTGATGCGCTCACCCTCCTCCAGCGGCAGCAGGTTGACCAGCGGGCGACCACGCGCGGCGCGGGAAGCCTCGGGAATCTCGTAGGTCTTCTTCCAGTACACCTTGCCCTTGCTGGAGAACAGCAACAGGGTGGCGTGGCTGTTGGCGACCAGCAGGTGCTCGATGTAGTCCTCGTCCTTCACGCCGGTCGCCGACTTGCCTTTACCGCCACGGCGCTGGGCCTGGTAGGCAGACAACGGCTGGGTCTTGGCATAACCACCATGGGAGATGGTCACCACACGCTCTTCTTCCGGGATCATGTCGCCGTAGTTGAGGTCGTGGCTGGCGTTGAGAATTTCGGTGCGGCGGGCATCGCCGTATTCGGCACGGATCGCTTCGAGCTCTTCGCGGATCACTTCCATCAGGCGCTCGGCGCTGCTGAGGATGCGGATCAGTTCGCCGATCTGCTCGAGAATCTCCTGATACTCGGCCAGCAGCTTTTCGTGCTCCAGGCCGGTCAGGCGGTGCAGGCGCAGGTCGAGGATCGCCTGGGCCTGTTCCGGCGACAGGTAATACTTGCCGTCGCGCAGGCCGAATTGCTCAGGCAGGTCTTCCGGACGGCAGGAATCGGCGCCGGCGCGCTCGACCATGACCTGCACGGCACTGGACTCCCAGGCAGTGGAAATCAACGCTTCCTTGGCTTCCGACGGCGTCGGCGAGGCCTTGATCAGGGCGATGACCGGATCGATGTTGGACAGCGCAACTGCCTGGCCTTCAAGGATGTGGCCGCGTTCGCGGGCCTTGCGCAGCTCGAACACGGTACGGCGGGTCACCACTTCACGGCGGTGACGGACGAACGCTTCGAGCAGGTCCTTGAGGTTGAGCAGGCGCGGGCGACCATCGATCAGTGCCACGACGTTGATACCGAACACGCTCTGCAGCTGGGTCTGCTGGTAGAGGTTGTTGAGCACCACCTCCGGCACCTCGCCGCGACGCAGCTCGATGACGATACGCATGCCGTCCTTGTCGGACTCGTCGCGCAGCTCGGTGATGCCTTCGATCTTCTTCTCTTTGACCAGCTCGGCGATCTTCTCGATCAGACGCGCCTTGTTCAGCTGGTACGGCAGCTCGGTGACGACGATCTGCTGGCGGCCACCGACCTTGTCGATGTCTTCGATCTCGGAGCGCGCACGCATGTAGATGCGGCCACGGCCGGTGCGGTACGCCTCGATGATGCCCTGGCGACCGTTGATGATGCCGGCAGTCGGGAAGTCAGGGCCGGGGATGAACTGCATCAGCTCATCGATGGTGACTTCCGGGTTGTCGATCAGCGCCAGGCAACCGTCGATGACTTCACCGAGGTTGTGCGGCGGAATGTTGGTCGCCATGCCCACGGCAATACCGCTGGAACCGTTGACCAGCAGGTTGGGGATGCGGGTCGGCATGACCGCCGGGATCTGCTCGGTGCCGTCGTAGTTGGGCACCCAGTCGACGGTTTCCTTGTGCAGGTCGGCCAGCAGCTCGTGGGCCAGCTTGGACATGCGCACTTCGGTGTATCGCATGGCCGCGGCGTTGTCGCCGTCGACCGAACCGAAGTTGCCCTGGCCGTCGACCAGCAGGTAACGCAGCGAGAAAGGCTGGGCCATACGCACGATGGTGTCGTAGACCGCAGTGTCGCCGTGCGGGTGGTACTTACCGATCACGTCACCGACCACACGGGCGGATTTCTTGTACGGCTTGTTCCAGTCGTTGCCCAGTTCGCTCATCGCATAGAGAACGCGACGATGCACGGGCTTCAAGCCGTCACGTGCATCGGGCAGCGCTCGCCCGACAATCACGCTCATCGCGTAGTCGAGGTAAGACTGTCTCAGTTCGTCTTCGATATTGACCGGGAGGATTTCTTTGGCCAGTTCGCCCATGAGAAGCCTGATTCCTTTTTCTGGTGAAACTTCGCAGCTCCATCAAGGGCCGAACGAAGCTCGCCGCCGCAGCGCTTAAGGGTGCGACGACTTACGACAAATCAATGAGTTGTGCCATGGATCTGCGCAAAATTGGCCGCCGTGATGGGCGGTCTTGGAAACTGCCGGATGTTATCACAAAGGCAGTGGCGGTGGGGAGATCTGGCAGGTTGCCGCTGGGCAATGAATGTGAGGGTGTTCGCACTGGCCCTGTCGCCGGCAAGCCGGCTCCCACAGGAGGTTCACCACAGACTCAAGCACTGTGGTGTATCTGTGGGAGCCGGCTTGCCGGCGACAGGGCCAGACCTGCTAGTGCAAACGCTTGCGGCACACCAGCTGGGCAAGCTTGACCGCATCCGGGCGCTCGACGATGCCGCGCTCGGTCACAATCACGTCGATCAGATCAGCCGGGGTCACGTCGAACACCGGGTTGAAGACCTCGACCTGCGGCGCCACGCGGTTGCCGGCATAATCGAGCAATTCATCGGCATCGCGCTCTTCCAGCGGAATGTCCTCGCCAGTGGCCAGGTTCAGGTCGATGCTGGTGCTCGGCGCCACCACCATGAAGCGCACACCGTGGTGCATGGCGCTGACCGCCAACTGATAGGTCCCGATCTTGCCGGCAATGTCACCGTTGGCGGCAATGCAATCGGCGCCGACCACCACCCAGGTGATGCCCTTGCTTTTCATCAGGTGGGCCAGGGCCGAGTCGGCGCACAAGGTCACCGGAATGCCCTCGTTGGCCAGCTCCCATGCCGTCAGGCGCGAACCCTGCAGCCAAGGTCGGGTTTCCCCGGCGTAGACACGCTCGACCATACCTTCGAGAAAGCCCGCGCGAATCACCCCCAACGCCGTGCCGAAGCCACCACTGGCCAGCGCACCGGCATTGCCATAGGTCAGCAGGGTCTGCTCGTTGCCCTGATGGCGGCGGATCAGCTCGATACCCAGTTCGGCCATGGTCAGGTTGGCCTCGCGGTCGCTATCGTGGATGGCGATCGCCTCAGCCTCCAGGGCCGCCAGCACATCTTCTTCGGGGCGCAATCGCTGCAGGCGCTCGCGCATGCGGTTGAGCGCCCAGAACAGGTTGGCTGCGGTAGGCCGCGCCTCGGCCAGGTCGAGGAAGTCCTCTTCCAGGTCCACCTCCCAGTCGCCGCCCTCGGCCAGGCGCTCTTCCAGCGCCAGAACCAGGCCATACGCAGCAGCGATGCCAATGGCCGCTGCACCGCGCACAGCCATGTCGCGGATCGCCGCGACCACCTGCGCGACATTGTCGCAGGCCAGCCAGCGCTCCTGCGACGGCAGCAGGCGCTGGTCGAGCAGGTGCAGGACGCCGTGCTGCCAGCGAATCCCGGTCACCTTCTCCGCCGCCAAAAGTCGCTCGCGCATCGCCTCTCCCCGTCGTTCGGATATCAAAAGCGGTCGATTATAGCGAGCCTGGGCCCTGGGCGCTCGGGTATACTCCGCCGCAATTCGTAGAAGTTTCAGAGGATTGTTCAATGAGCAACGTCGACCACGCCGAAATCGCCAAGTTCGAAGCCTTGGCGCACCGCTGGTGGGACCGCGAAAGCGAGTTCAAGCCGCTGCACGACATCAACCCGCTGCGCGTCAACTGGATCGACGAACGCGTCGCCCTGGCCGGCAAGAAGGTACTGGACGTGGGCTGCGGCGGCGGCATCCTGAGCGAAGCCATGGCCCTGCGCGGCGCCACCGTCACCGGCATCGACATGGGCGAGGCACCGCTGGCCGTGGCTCAGTTGCACCAGCTGGAATCGGGCGTGCAAGTTGAATACCGGCAGATCACTGCCGAGGCCCTGGCCGAAGAAATGCCCGAGCAGTTCGATGTGGTCACTTGCCTTGAGATGCTCGAGCACGTACCCGACCCCTCCTCGGTGATCCGCGCCTGCTACCGCATGGTCAAGCCCGGCGGCCAGGTGTTCTTCTCGACCATCAACCGCAACCCCAAGGCCTACCTGCTGGCCATCGTCGGCGCCGAATACATCCTCAAGATGCTGCCGCGCGGCACCCATGACTTCAAGAAATTCATCCGCCCTTCCGAACTGGGCGCCTGGAGCCGCGTTGCCGGCCTTGAAGTCAAGGACATCATCGGCCTGACCTACAACCCGCTGACCAAGCACTACAAGCTCAGCAGCGACGTCGACGTCAACTACATGATCCAGACCCTGCGCGAGGAATGAGCATGCGTTTGCGAGCAGTACTCTTCGACATGGACGGCACCCTGCTCGACACGGCGCCGGACTTCATTGCCATCTGCCAGGCCATGCTGGCCGAGCGCGGCCTGCCGGCCATCGACGACAAGCTGATCCGCGACGTGATCTCGGGCGGCGCCCGCGCGATGGTCGCTGCGACCTTCGCCATGAACCCTGACGACGACGGCTTCGAGCCGCTGCGCCTGGAGTTCCTCGAGCGTTACCAGCGTGACTGCGCGGTGCACAGCAAACTGTTCGACGGCATGGGCGAACTGCTGGCCGACATCGAGAAAGGCAACCTGCTGTGGGGCGTGGTGACCAACAAGCCGGTACGTTTCGCCGAACCGATCATGCAGCGCCTGGGCCTGGCCGAGCGCTCGGCCCTGCTGATCTGCCCGGACCACGTGAAGAACAGCAAGCCCGACCCCGAGCCACTGATCCTGGCCTGCAAGACCTTGAACCTGGACCCTGCCAGCGTCCTGTTCGTTGGCGACGACCTGCGCGACATCGAGTCCGGCCGCGATGCCGGCACCCGCACGGCAGCGGTGCGCTATGGCTATATTCATCCAGAAGACAACCCGAACAACTGGGGCGCGGACGTGGTGGTGGACCACCCACTGGAGTTGCGCAAGGTGATCGACAGCGCCCTGTGCGGCTGCTGAGGTTAACGATCAGCAGCAAACTCTGTGGGAGCGGGCTTGCCCCGCGAACACGGGCTCAGCCCGTGCCAGGCACTGCAGTGCCTGCTTTCGCGGGACAAGCCCGCTCCCACAAGGCCCGTGTCAGCCCATAGAGATAGGGAACAATCAATGTTCGACTACACCGCCCGCCCCGACCTGCTCAAGGGCCGCATCATCCTGGTCACCGGTGCCGGCCGCGGCATCGGTGCCGCCGCCGCCAAGGCCTATGCCGCGCTGGGCGCCACCGTCCTGCTGCTGGGCAAGACCGAAGCCAACCTCAACGAGGTCTACGACCAGATCGAAGCCGCCGGCCACCCCCAGCCAGTGGTCATCCCGTTCAACCTGGAAACCGCCCTGCCCCACCAGTACGACGAACTGGCGGTGATGATCGAGGACCAGTTCGGCCGCCTCGACGGCCTGCTCAACAATGCCTCGATCATCGGCCCGCGCACCCCGCTGGAGCAGCTCTCCGGCGACAATTTCATGCGCGTGATGCACATCAACGTCGATGCCACCTTCATGCTCACCAGCACCCTGCTGCCGCTGCTCAAGTTGTCGGAGGATGCCTCGGTGGTGTTCACCTCCAGCAGCGTCGGGCGCAAGGGCCGGGCCTACTGGGGCGCCTACGGGGTGTCGAAGTTCGCCACCGAAGGCCTGATGCAGACGCTGGCCGACGAGCTTGAAGGGGTGGCACCGGTGCGCTCCAACAGCATCAACCCGGGCGCCACGCGCACGGCGATGCGGGCCCAGGCCTATCCGAGCGAGAACCCGCAGAACAACCCGCTGCCCGAAGAGATCATGCCGGTGTACCTGTACCTGATGGGACCGGACAGCACCGGGGTGAATGGGCAGGCGTTCAACGCCCAGTAAAATCTGCACTGGCCCTATCGCCGG
>NZ_AKJC01000035.1 GCF_000282535.1 Pseudomonas sp. GM84
ACGCAGTGCCTCATACCGCGCCTTGAGCGCTGGGTTATTTTCACCGCCACCAGGCACGCCATGTACAACGCGCGCCTGACCTCAAATCTCATCATCGAGAGATCCTTGGTGGGCAGGGGCGCGATCCACTATCTGCCATCGACCTGAATGCAGATGTCCTTCTTGCCGACCCTTTTGCACGGCCAATGATCGTTGATGTAGAAATCCGGCGTGAAGCACACGCGCTCATCGTTCACCCAGAACATCTGCCAGCCGGACCCCGAGATCCGCAGCTTCGGGCAAGACCAGTAGCCCTTCGCCGAAAGCGTGGCCGTGGTCAGCGCGATCATCGCCGGGGCGAGGCAGGCCATCATCACCAACGTCAGCTGCAGGGAGCGCAACTGAAACCCGTAAAGCCACGAAGTCTTGGGCGGGTCGAACTTCTGCCCGGTCCACGCAGCGATTGCGCAGGCCACGATCATCAAGGGTGTCAGCGCAATTCCGGCGAGTACGAAGAAGCTCTTGAGCGGCGTTTCCACGACCGGCGCATTGCGGTAGAGGCGGCCATACAGCGGCACGATCTCCGTCCACAGCACATAGACGCCAAGTGCCCCCGCGGCGAGCATGCAGAGGGCGAAGCCGATGGCCATCGACCTGAAGAGAAAAGGGGATCTGACATGGAGCTCGGAAGGGTGCTTCACGGTGACCTCAGCGTTCCTTGCTTGGTTTGCGTCGTTGCGAGGTTAGCGCAGGGGTGCGCAGAATAGGTGCACGGACGAGACCACCCAATGCAAGGAACCCGCATGATCGACCTCAGAAGCTCGGATGCAACCCTGAGCGAATACGCGCAGCGCTACAACCACCTGTACCCCGAGCCTTCGCCGCAGTTGCTGCAGCGCATGGACTACATGCTCAAGCCCGACGCCCCCAGACTGCCACGCGTGAAACCCGCCTGGCTCAACGACCGGCCCTGCACGTTATCACAGGACCAGGCGCTCGACCGCGCGCAAGGCGCACTGTTGGGGTTGGCGATTGGTGATGCGGTGGGCACCACGCTGGAGTTCCAGCGCCGTGATGTGGGGCGGGTTGACGACATGGTCGGCGGTGGCCCTTTCCGCCTGGCACCTGGCGAGTGGACCGACGACACCAGCATGGCGCTGTGCCTGGCGGATACCTACGCCACCCACGGTAAGTTCGATTTCGCAGGCTTCGCCGACGCCTTGGTGCGCTGGTACCGCCGCGGCGAAAACAGCGTCAACGGCCGCTGCTTCGACATCGGCAATGTCACCCGCAGCGCACTTGAAAGCTGGGAGGCACAGGGCCTTGCAGGGCCGGTGAATCTTGGACCTTCTGCCGCAGGCAACGGGTCGCTGATCAGGCTTGCGCCAACGGCCATTTTCCGCCGCCATTCGCTCTCGGCAACCTGGCGCGAAAGTGCGACGCAGAGCAGGGTCACCCATGCCACCCAGGAGGTGCTGGACGGCTGCAGCCTGTTCGGCGCCCAGTTGCACCTCGCGCTCAACGGCGCCGACAAGCACGAAGCGTTGGCGCCGAAAGTGCGGCCACTGCTGCCTCGGCCCAGGATCATCAATGCCGGCGAATACAAGCTCAAGTCACGCGAACAGATTCGCTCTTCCGGTTATGTGATCGACACGCTCGAAGCCGCGCTGTGGGCCGTTTGGCACACCGATAATTTCAGGGACGCGATACTGCTGGCCGCGAACCTTGCCGACGATGCCGACAGCGTGGCGGCCACGGCGGGGCAAATTGCCGGGGCGTTGTATGGGGTATCGGGTATGCCGCCGGAGTGGCTGGCCAGGGTGGCCTGGGCGCAGCATATTCGGGGGTTGGCGACGCGGCTGTTTGAGGTATCGCCCCGAGGTGACGAGATGGACGAGCTGACTTACGACAGTTACTGATGGCCTGTTTCGTGAGCGAATGAAAGTTGACTGGGGAAATAGAGTTTCATGATCACGACTGAGCGTTTCTTCGGGGGTATCTGGTCCTTCTGGTTTTTGCTGGTGATGTTTTCAGCATTCACACTGGGGGTGGCGCCAAAAATTGTCTTCGTGCCGATGGCAGTGGTGATGGTGATGGTGTTCTGCTGGTGTGTGAAATGCGCCTACCGTTCGGAACGCTTCGCTGATTACGCGTCGTTGCGCCTCTGCTTCAGCTTGAGTGCCGGACCGTTGATTGCCTTCATTCTTGCGTTGGCCATTACCTACAAGAAGGCCAGGATGGGCGGCGTGCAAGCCTTGGCGCTCAGTTCGCTACCACTCGTGCTGACCGCGCTTGCCTGTGCGTGGGCGCACGGGCGTAGAAGCAAAACCAGCGCTTGGGTGTTGCGCGGTGATCGTGTGGAAGTCTATGGGCAGGCAGAAAACGTGAATCCGTGGCTACTGGGCGGGCTGAGTGCAGGGTTGAGTAGCGTGCTGTTTCCGATGATCAAGGCCTATGACGAATCGGCGGTCTTCTTGTTGTGTGTGCTGACGCTCATTTCGCTGTATCTGGTTTTTTATCACCGCAACAACATCGCGGCTTTGCGGGCGTTGAAAGAGCGTGAGCGACGGGAGAAGCGCCATTACACTTTCTCGGATATCGAATATGTGCGGGGGTTGCGCGAGGCTTCGTGGCTGGCTCGGGTATTTGCGCGTGCAACCAAGCGATGAAAGCTGATTGACTCAAGTTCAAATCATGGATCTGGGCAGGGTGAGAGCAGCGAGCAACCTGAATTTGATGGGGCAGGATGGCTCATTGCTCGCTCAAACCCTTTTGAACGTGTCCCACAGCATTTGCCGGATGCTGTCGAGCTGAACGTTAGCTGCTACTCGCTCATCAGCGGTACCCGCATCCACGTAAACATCAGAAAATCCCGATTTGGAGGCTGCCAGTGTTCTATAGATCGAGGCTGCATCCTCCCACGCTGTCGCGGTTGGCTTCGACATGTCATGAAGAATGCTGATGATCGAGTTTATCCCTTCATCAAACTGATAGCAGCGTTCGCTGTGATAGATACACTTGAGCGCCTGCAATTGCTTGATGATTTCTGTGCTTGTCATGACGCCCTCACAAGAAGTGATGTGGGTGTACGCGCTTTGTCGGTCAAGCACTCAAGATCTTTTCATTTCGGCCTGGAGCATGCGAAAGGCTTCCGAGCTTTGGCCGTCGATGAGCGCTACGTAAAACGAGGCGTAGGCAGCCTCAAGGTCGCGGTACGCGCCCAAGGGCGTTTCAGTAAAGTACCGATGGCCGGGAATGTCCCGTGGCTTCATCGGTGCGGTGATTTCTCGTTTCGCAGCACGTTCGAGCACGCCGTTCAGCTCTCGCAGCACCAACGCTGCAGCAGGCGCTTGGTGCTGATAGCGTTCTAGCAAGTTGCGCAGCTGTATAGCGGAGCGTTCAAGTGAATCCAGGTTAATGGTCATACCTTGGCCAGTAAGTTTCCGTCTAGAGCCGATTACCCATTCGGTGGCTTTGCCCATACTCGCTTTTAAGCGCAGAATGGGGGCTCGTCCTGAAGAGCAAGTAGCCTGGATATTAGGATTACTGGCGCCCGTCAACCTGGAGGCAGGCATTTTTATCACCCATGCGCTTGCAAGGCCAGCCGTCACGGGTATACGAGTCAGGCTTGAAGCAATACCGCTCATCATTGACCCAGTACACCTGCCAGGCAGATCCCGAAATCAGCAATTTTTGGCAGGGCGTGTAACCTTTGGCCCACAAGCCTAGTGTCACAAGTAGCGCAAGCGCAGGCGCTATGTAAATTATTGACCACAGTGTCAATTTATAAGAGTTATGTTGAAAACGGAATAGAAGGGTGTTGGCGGGAGGATCAAACTTCTTTGCATGCCAGCATGCGTACACTGAGGTGATTACAAGTATTGGGCTGACCGTGCACATGGCGATGAGCATGAACCCTAGGTACGGGGTTACCACGATGGGTGCATTTCTATACATTCTGCCCACTAACGGGAATACGTCGTGTGCCAGCCAATAGGCTGAAAGTAAACCTAAAATACCTGTGAAAAGACCCGTGGAGAGTGTCACGAGACGAAACAACTGTGGAGAACGCTCGTGAAACGCATGGGGTTGATATTTAGTCATTGTTGAAATTACGCCTGTGACAGTCCTTGACAAGTGTTGATGTATAGGCAAAAGATGGCGCAATGCCATCTCATTCATAATAGCTAATACAAAAGCTATTTGATGGCAATATGATGCCGTCGAATGGTGGTCATAGTTGACAGCGTCGCGCATTCCGGTGTTTCCTGCGCCCTCCACACTCTGCCGGCAAATCCATTTGTGATTTGGTTGGCATTTTCAGATGTTGTTGGGAACTTAGCTTTGCCGCTTAGGTCGCAGCGCCTGATGGGTGGGCCGAACTGCGCAAGTCGCGCAAGCAGGATTTTTGACAAGGACTACAGTGAGCATGGAGCTTTCTCCGCCAGCAGGCACCTACGCTGCCGCCATTCGTCTTCACGCCCACGCACTCCAGCGATCAGCACGGAGGGCGGCGTGAACAGAATCTATCCCTGTACCGCAGCCGATCCCATGGGCACCGGCGGGCAAGAAGGCCTGCTCGGGCAGGGCGACTTGCCGTGGCCCAGCGTCGTCGCTGCCCGGACCTACGGCCGGCTCGACATCGGCGGTATCTACTCTGCCGATGACATGAGCGCCGCGGAATTTCTCATCGCCGAATTGAAATCGCCCGACAACGAATTGACTGCGGACGAGGCTGAGGAATATGCGCTGCAACTGCACAGCCTGATCAGCAAGATTGAATCATCGGCCAAGGTAACCAAGGACCAGGTGCTGGCCCTCAAGGGAAAAGCCGAGGCGATCCCGATCGTCGGCCAGTTGTTGTTCGGTACGGCAAACTTGCCCGGAACAATTGCCAACGTGGGCGCCTTGGTTCATGCCGCATCGATGTCCACGAAAGTTGAAAACCTACTAGACATGACCGGTGACACCCGAAAGAAACTGAAGAAATGGGCGGCTTCGCGTGGGAAACCCAATAGTATCTCTGCCTCCCGGGCTTTGAAAGGGCGCCTGAAGTTGGTTCGGGTTGGCGGGAATCTGTACTTTGAGGTTCCCGCGAATACCAAGGCCAGTATATATAGGCTTTCCGGGGCTGTAGTGGGAAGTCATGCTCATATTCCGGCATTCAATACGGCCAAAGCTTTGCGCGCTACTGCCTATGTAGATGGTGCCGCGTACGGTAGCAGAGGGATTGGTTTAGCGCTGACCGGCAAACTATCGGGCGGGGTGCTGGCGTTCGTACCCCAAGCCGCCGTGGACTGGAGTAATTCGACGGATGTTACAGACTTCATAAAAAAATCTGCCTATAGCCAGCCTACCAACGGCCTGGCATTTGCGGCGGGTGTCGCCATCGGCATGGCTTCAGCACCGGCTGTTGTCGTTATTACGGTTTCAATTTTCGCGGGTTTAGCAATTCAACTTGCCATGAGTGACGATGGGTTGGGTTGGGCAACTGATCTCGGTAATTTCCTGACGGGCAAAGATTAACCTTATGTTTACTACCGAACGTTTTATTGCAAAAATTTGGGCCGCATGGATGTTGATTGTCATGCTTTCGGTGTTCATCGGTGGGGCAGTTCCAAAGCTACTGGCCATTCCGGCAATTGTCGCTGTGATCGCGATGACGGTGTGGTGCATCGAGTGTGCCTATCGCACCGTGCGGTTTGTGAATTACGCCAACTTGCGCTTGTTTTTCAACTTGTCGTTTGCACCGCTTTTCGCAACGATGGTAACGCTTATCATCGCTCACAAGAAAATGAAGTTGGACGTACTGCCCTCTCTTGCTCTGGGCGTCGCGCCAATCGTGTTGGCACTGTTGGCCTACGCGTTGGCCTATTACTGGCGCAGTAAGAGCAGCGTGCTGGAGTTTCAGGGAAACCGCGTCGAATCCCGCGAGCCGCCGCAAAAGGTCCAATGGTGGCAGGCCGGTTTGTCTGCCGGCTTGAGCAGCCTGGCCTACCCATTGATGAAAACCAATGATGTACCCATGACCGGTCTGATCTACGGCTTTGTTTTCATTTCCTTGTTCATGATTTTCTACAACCGCGACAAGATCTCGGCGCTCAGGGAACTGAAGGCGCGGGAAGTGCGCGAGAACCGGCGTTACACCTTCATGGATATCGAAAGCATTCAGGGCATGCGTGCCGCATCCTGGCTGGGCAGGCTGTTCGCCGTCCGGGCACGCTGATGTTCGCAACTGACAGGGAGTAGTTTATGTTGACCGACGTTCTTTCCATGCTCGCGCCCCAGAACAGGCGCCTGTTCAAGCTCAATATCCTGTCGCAGAGTGCCAACGACGAGTTTCTGCTCGAGCACTTCTCGGGCAGCGAAGCCTTGTCCAAGCTCTACGAGTTCGACCTGGCGCTGCTCAGCCACCAGAGCGACGTAAAGCTCAAGTCCCTGATCGGCAGCCCGGCCACCGTTGAAATCGAATTGGCCGACGGTTCCTACCGCCACGTCAACGGTTACATCAACCGCTTCAGTACCCAGGGCAGCGATGGCGGCTATGTGCGCTACGCCGCCGTGCTGGGGCCATGGCTGTGGATGCTGACCTGCCGCTTCGACACGCGGATCTTCCAGGAAAAAACGGTACAGGACGTCGTCAGCGAAGTGTTCGCCGGCTTCGGCTCGCTGGCCAAGTACGAATTCCGCCTGAGCAAACCGCTCAAGTCGCACAGCTACATCACCCAGTACCGCGAAAGCGACTTCAATTTCGTCCAGCGCCTGCTGGAGAACGAAGGGCTGTTCTATTACTTCGAGCACACCGCCGACTCGCACCTGATGGTCATCACCGATGACTCCAGCACCCTGGTGCCATTGCCCGAACAACCGCAGATCCGCTTCCACTCCGCGTCGGTGACCGAAACCGCCGACTCGATCACCCAGTGGCAGGCATCCAGGCAGCTGCAGTCCGGGAAGATCGCCGTTCGCACCTTCGACTATCGCCAGCCGCGCAACTTCCTCCCGGTAACCATGCAAAGCCTCAACGATCAGGGCGACGTGGACCGGTTCGAGGTCTACGACTTCCCGGGGCAATACACCCACGGCACTTACGAAGACGGTGAAGCCATGGTGCGCAACCGTATCGAAGCGCTCGAGCTGATGGGCAAGACCTTCTACGGTGACAGCAACTGCCGGGCCATGAAGCCTGGCTATACCTTCGAACTCACCCAGCACTACGCCCACGACATGGGCGATGCCGAGAACCGTCAGTTCCTGCTGCTGAGCGTGGAGCACCGCGGCAGCAACAACTACATGACGGGCGACCAGGCCGGTTACCTGAACCGCTTCGTCTGCGTGCGCAAGAAGATCGCCTACCGCCCGCAACTGAGCACCCGCAAGCCATTGATCAACGGCCCGCAGACCGCGATCGTCGTCGGCCCGCCCGGAGAAGAGATCTTTACCGATGAACTTGGCCGCGTGAAGCTGCAGTTCCACTGGGACCGCCAGGGCCAGTTCAACGACCACAGCTCGTGCTGGGTCCGCGTCGCCCAATCCGGCGCCAGCGGCGGCTTCGGCAGCATCCAGATCCCCCGCGTCGGCGATGAAGTGGTGGTGGTGTTCCTCGACGGCAACCCCGACCGCCCGCTGATCATGGGCAGCCTGTACAACAGCACCAACACCCCGCCCTGGGCGTTGCCGGCGAACAAGACCCAGAGTGGCTTCCTGACCCGGTCGATGAAGGGCGACGGCGGTACGGCCAACTTCTTCCGCTTCGAGGACAAGGCCGGCGCCGAGCAGATCATCATGCATGCCGAGCGCAACATGGATACCGAGATCGAGCTGGATGAGACCCATCAAGTGGGGAACAACCGGTCGATCAAGGTCGGCGGTACGCACGCCGAGGTCATCAAGAAAGACACCGTGGTGAATGTCCAGGAGGGCAGTTACACCCTCCAGGTAGACAACAAGTTCATCCAGGTGAGTGCCAAGGAACGCATTCTGCTTCAGGTGGGCGGCAGCAAGATCGCTATCACACCTGAAGGCATCACCATCGAGGCCGACAAGATCGACATCCTCGGTAAGAACACCTTTGTCAAAGGTGATCGCGTTGATATCAACGAGTAGGGTGCACGCTGATGTACAAACCCAGCATCTACGACAGAATTTCCCAGAAGCGCGAAGCCGCCGAAGCGCTCGCCCAACAACAAGCCGAGCAGGAGCGCGCAGCCGCCGAAGCCTTGAGCAAAATGCCGGAACCTGTACCTGTACTGCCTCTGGATATTGAGCAGAATGCATTAAGGGTTGCAGGGCTCAACATGCTCATGCCGACAGGTTTCAATTTTCGCGATATCCAGACCACCCTGGAGTTCGCCGGATGCGAAGTAACGTTCAGTGCGCGTCGCAGAATTGCACCCGATGGGCTGGACCTGCCAAAGGCAGTTGATCTGTATGTGAAGAATCTGCGTGATGTCCATGCCGAAATGACCCTCGTACGTCAGGCCCAATGTTTGCTGGCAGGGCATCCGGCGATGGCGCTCGATTACCTGTTTCCTGACGGCCGAGCGCGCCGTCACGGACGCACTGTATGCGCGATGATCACCAGCGATGAGGGCCAATCACGGCAGTGGCTCGAAGTCTCTACTCAAATAGACCCGAGCCAGGCTGGCCTGGCCGACTGGTTGATCAAGTTCGATGCGATGCTTGCGGGCATGACGGCACATTAAGCACTCCTATTTCTCGTTTTAATGGATTATCAAGTCAATGGACTATCAGCTTCAGGAAGGATCTATCACGTTGCCGGAAGGCTTTCAGGACCGAACGGTGAATATGTTCATCCTGGGCAGCAACATTCCCGCACCACTGAATATCACGCTGTCGCGTGACAACCTGCTACCCGCCGAAGACCTCAAGGCCTACATCGACCGCCAGGTGAAACTGATCGCGACCAAGCTTCGCGGTTACACCGTGCTGAGCAAAAAACCTGCGCAGTTATCTTCCAGCCAGCCGGTGGCCGGAATGCAGGTCGAGGGGTACTACCTGAACGAAGGTCGGCCTGTTTATCAGCGCCAGGCAGCGTTCGAGGTCGCGCCCGGGCGCATTCTGGTGTTCTCCACCACTAGCCAGAAAGACTTCAGTGGCAAGCAGAACGAGAGCTGGTTACAGCTTTTGAACAGCTTCCAGCCGCGGCAGGATGCCGCTGCTTCATCCGACAACGCCACTCAGGACTGAGCTCATGTTCGAAGCAGCGCGTTGGGGTGATGAGATCGAACACACCGGCGCCCTGGCCGGGTTTCTCGCCGGGGCGGTGATTGGGCTGGCGATCGCGACGGCGGCAGCCTTTACCATTTGCACCGCGGGTCTTGGCGGATTTCTATTGGGCGCCGCAATTGGTTTAGGCGCTGGCTTGTTACCCATGCTAGGCGAGAAGTTCGGGTCGATGTTCAGTTCGCCGGCAGGGCAGATCGAGCTTGCCGGGTGCTCGACCAACGTGTTCATCAACAAACGCAATGCTGCCCACGCAGAGCTCAGCACTGCAAAGTGCGACAAGCACCCACCGCCTGTACTGGTAGCGGAAGGGTCTTCGAATGTCTTCATCAATGGCGTAGCTGCTTCACGCAAAGGCGACAAGCTTACTTGTGGTGCAAAGATCTCTGGTGGATCGAACAACGTCTTCATCGGGGGGGGTACTGAGCGTTATCTACCGGTGGACGAGGAAGTTCCGGAGTGGTTGCGTGTCACGGTCGACGTGCTGATGATCGTCGCTTCCATGGGCCGGTCGGTGCTCGCGGTTGGCCGTCTGGGATTGCAAGCCGGCCTGAAGGCTGCAGGCCCCTGCGCACTGCAAACGGGCGCCACGATCGCCGGTAGCTACCTGGCAGGGCGCTTCATCGTCGGCCCAGCCATTGAGCGAGCGATTGGCGGTTTTGCCGGTAATCCTGTGGACATGACCAACGGCCGCAAGCTCCTGGCCAATGAAACCGATTTTGTGCTCCCCGGGATGATGCCCATCGAATGGTCGCGGTTTTACGCCAGCGACCTGACTGTCGACAGCGTCATGGGGCAGGGCTGGGTGCTGCCCTGGGAGCAAAGCCTGCGCCGTAGCGGCGGATTCGTTTACCTCACCGATAATCAGGGGCGCCGTGTTCCGTTCATTGACCTGGAGCCGGGCGAAAGCATCTTCAACCCAAATGAAAAGGTTCATCTGGTCCGTACCGAAGGTGGGCACTACCTGCTCCAGACGTTGGACAACGTGTTCTTCTATTTCGGTGAAGTGCCGGATACCAATTGCGCCGTGCCGTTGCAACGTCTTGAAAACGCGCTGGGCCATTATCTGCATTTCACCCGTGACAGCGATGACCGCCTGACTGATATCAGTGCGCCTGGCGGCGTGCGGGTTCACCTGCACTATGACCATCCGCTTGGACGGTTGACCGATGTCAAGCGCATCGTAGACAAGCAAGCCGTGGAAACGTTGGTGCGCTATCGCTACGACGATAACGGTCAACTGGTAGAAGTGATCAACCGCAACGGCGATTCGGTACGTCACTTCGACTACGCCGAAAACGTCATGACCCGGCACACCAACGCGCTGGGGCTGATTTGCGAATACCGCTGGGAAACGCAGAATGACAAACCCCGCGTAGTCGAACACTGGACCAGCGATGGCGAGCACTATCACTTCCGTTACGACTTCGCCAACCGCACCAGCTGTGCCACCGATGTGCTGGGGCGCGAGCTGGAGATCCAGTACAAC
>NZ_AKJC01000036.1 GCF_000282535.1 Pseudomonas sp. GM84
GGCTTGCCGGCGATGAAGCCGGTACAGTCAGTCTGTGACCAGCTTGGCCTGCCCAAGGTTCGCCAGGCGAATGCTGTCTTGGGTCTGCTGGATCTCGCCCTGGCTGTTGATCGGCCCCAGGCGCACGCGGTGCAGGGTCTGCTGGTTACGCACGATGGAGCTGATGAATACCGGTGCGCTGACCATGGTGCTGAGCTTCGAGCGCAGCAGCTCGGCGGCGTCCGGGTTGGCGAAGGCGCCCACCTGCAGGAAGCTGCCACCGTTGGCGCCCGGCACATTGTTGCCGCCCACCTGCACCGGCACCACCGGCGCCGCATGCTGTTGTGGCGGCGGGGTCCACTGCTCGACCCGCCCGGTATTGGCCGCAATCGCCTGGGTTTGCGCGACCTGAGGCTCCTTCAGTACCAATGGCGGTTGCTGACCCTTCTGGGCCCACCACTGCTGCGGATCGATGCCTTCGACACGCACGCGCGCGGTACCGATCTCCGCATAGCCCAGTTTCTTGGCGGCGGCATAGGACAGGTCGATGATGCGGTCGGAATAGAACGGGCCACGGTCGTTGACGCGCAAGATCACGCTGCGGCCGTTGGCCAGGTTGGTCACCTTCACGTAGGCCGGCAACGGCAAGGTCTTGTGCGCCGCACTCATGCCGTAGAGGTCATACAGCTCACCGTTGGCGGTGTTCTGGCCGTGGAACTTGGTGCCGTACCACGATGCGGTGCCCTCGGCGCGGTAGTTGCGCGAGTCCTGCATCGGGTAGTAGGTCTTGCCCAGCACCGTGTAAGGGTTGGCCTTGTAGTTCCCGGTATGCACGGTCGGCGTGGCATCGGGAATCTTGTTCACGTCCACGTCCCACCACGGCGCGCCGTCCTTGTGGGCCCGGTTGATATCCAGGCCGGGCTTGGAACTCACGGTATTGCCGCTTGGCTTGGAGGTCGGGCCGCTGGAGGAACAGCTGGCCAGCAGCGCGCCGACGGCCATGCAGGTCAGCAGCTTGAAGGTGTTGGCAGTGAAGATTGCGCGCATTACTTGACGCCCCGTGCTTGGACCAGCTGTTCCGCTAGTTGATGCACCGCCATGGCATACATCACGCTGCGGTTGTAGCGAGTGATCGCGTAGAAGTTCTTCAGGCCCATCCAGTACTCGGGGCCGTTTTCGCCCTCCAGGCGGAAGGCGGTAACCGGCAGATCATCGCGCAGCGCATCATGGCTCGACCAGCCCAGTGCCCGCAACTCCCCGAACGTCTTCGCCGGTTCGATACCGGTAGTCAGGCCCTCGTCGGCACGTGCGCCACTGACCTGGGCGCGGCTGACCACCGCCTCCCCGGCCACCCAGCCATGGTGCTTGAAGTAGCTGGCCACGCTGCCGATGGCATCGTCGGGGTTGTTCCAGATATTGATGTGGCCGTCGCCGTCGAAATCCACCGCGTAGTTGCGGAAGCTGCTCGGCATGAACTGCGGCAGGCCCATGGCGCCAGCGTAGGAGCCCTTGAGGGTCAGCGGGTCGAGCTGCTCTTCACGCGCCAGCAGCAGGTACTCGCGCAGCTCCTTGCGGAAGAATTCGGCACGGGGCGGGTAATCGAAGCCCAGGGTCGACAGCGCATCGATGACGCGGTAGTTACCGGTATTACGACCGAAGAAGGTCTCCACACCGATGATCGAGACGATGTACTGCGCCGGTACGCCATATTCCTGCTCGGCACGGGCCAGCACCGCCTCATGCTGGCGCCAGAAGTCCACCCCGCGCGCGATGCGCGCATCGGTGATGAACATCGGCCGGTAATCCTTCCACGGCTTGACCCGCTCGGCCGGACGCGAAATGGCGTCGAGGATCGACTGCTTGCGCTGCACCTCACGGAACACGCCCGTCAATTGTTCACCGGCAAAACCGTAGTCGCGGGTCATCTCGCTGACGAACTCGGCCACCTGGGGCGAGTCGTCGTAGTCGCCGGCATGAGCGAGCTGGACAGCGCTGAACAGGCCCACCGCACCGATCCACGGCGCACAACGGGCAGCCCAGTTACGCACTGCTTGCATGAAATTCTTCACCTTATTCAAACCTGTGCGATCCATTTGCGGTGCGTATGGATCGACATCAGAACGCCAAACGCTGACAGCAGCGTCACCAACGAAGTTCCGCCATAGCTGATGAAGGGCAGCGGCACGCCCACCACGGGCAGAAGGCCGCTGACCATACCGATATTGACGAACACGTATACAAAGAAGGTCATGGTCAAGCTGCCCGCCAGCAGCTTGCCGTAGAGAGTCTGGGCCTGGGCGGTGATCATCAGTCCGCGGCCGATCAGCAGCAGGTAGACGATCAGCAGCAGGCAGATACCGACCAGGCCGAATTCCTCGCCGAGCACCGCAATGATGAAGTCGGTGTGGCTTTCAGGAAGGAAGTCCAGGTGCGACTGGGTGCCCAGCAGCCAGCCCTTGCCGAACACCCCGCCCGAGCCGATCGCCGCCTTGGACTGGATGATGTTCCAGCCGGTGCCCAGCGGGTCGCTCTCCGGGTCGAGGAAGGTCAGCACGCGCTGTTTCTGGTAGTCGTGCATGACGAAGAACCACATGGCCACGGCCACGGGCACTGCGGCGGCCAGCACGCTGATGATCCAGCGCCAGCGCAAGCCGCCCATGAACAGCACGAAGGCACCGGAGGCGAGAATCAGCAGCGCCGTGCCCAGGTCGGGCTGGCGGACGATGAGAATGAACGGCACGCCGATCAGCACCAGGCTGATGGCTACGTGCTTCAGCTGTGGCGGCAAGGTGCGCTTGGCCAGGTACCAGGCGATGGTCGCCGGCATGATGATCTTCATGAATTCCGAGGGCTGGAAGCGGATCACCCCGGGGATGTTGATCCAGCGCGTGGCACCCATGGCGTTGTGGCCCATCACGTCCACCACGATCAGCAGGAACACCCCGGCCAGGTATGCCAGGGGCACCCAGCGCGCCATGAAGCGCGGTTCAAGCTGGGCAATGACGAACATCGACACCAGGCCGATGCCGAACGAGGTGGCCTGCTTGATCAGCAAGTCCCAGTTCTTGCCGCTGGCCGAATAGAGCACGAACAGGCTGCCGGCCGCGAGGGTCAGGAGGATGACCAGCAAGGGGCCGTCGATATGGATGCGCTGCAGAAAGCTGGCGCGTCGACGCATCACGTCCTCGCTGGAGAGCATGCGATCGAAGTTGTTTTTCACGGGGCCGTTTCCTGGGCGACGGTGGCAGGGGCGAATTCAGGCTTGAGCCGGCCGTTCTCGTCGAGCAGCCAGGCGTCCATGATCTGCCGCACCACGGGGGCAGCGACGCCGGAGCCGGATTCGCCGTTTTCAACCATTACCGACACCACGATCTTCGGCGCGTCGGCCGGGGCGAAGGCGACGAACAAGGCGTGGTCGCGATGGCGCTCCTGAAGTTTGTTACGGTCGTACTTCTCACCCTGCTTGATCGCCACCACCTGAGCGGTACCGCTCTTGCCGGCGATACGGTACTGGGAACCGGCCGCGGCCTTGCGCGCGGTACCCCGGGCGTTGTGCATCACCTGCTCCATGCCATGGGTGACCTTGGCCCAGTCGGACTTGTCGCGCAGGACGATGTCTTCCATCGGGTTGGGGTCCACCGGCGGCTGGCCTTCGATGGTCTTGGCCAGGTGCGGGCGGTTCCACACACCCTTGTTGGCGATCAGCGCAGTGGCCTGGGCCAGCTGCAGCGGGGTGGCCTGCATGTAGCCCTGGCCGATGCCGAGAATCAGCGTTTCGCCCGGGAACCAGGCCTGGCGGCGGGTGGCGCGCTTCCACTCACGCGAAGGCATCAGGCCGGGCGACTCCTCGAACATGTCGAGGGCGACCTTCTGGCCGATGCCGAACTTGTTCATGTAGGTGGACAAGCGGTCGATGCCCATCTTGTGGGCAAGGTCGTAGAAATAGGTGTCATTGGAACGCATGATCGCGGTGTCGAGGTCGACCCAGCCATCACCGGAGCGGTTCCAGTTACGGTATTTGTGATCGTAGTTGGGCAGCTGGTAGTAGCCAGGGTCGAACACCCGGCTACCGGCATTCACCACACCACTGTCGAGGCCGGCGATGGCCACTGCCGGCTTGATGGTCGAACCCGGCGGATACAGGCCGCGCAGTACACGGTTGAACAGCGGCCGGTCGATCGAGTCACGCAGTTCGGCGTAGGCCTTGAAGCTGATGCCAGTGACGAACAGGTTGGGGTCGAAGCTCGGCTGGCTGACCATCGCCAGCACCTCGCCGGTACGCGGATCGAGCGCCACGACCGCGCCACGGCGACCGCCCAGGGCGGCTTCGGCGGCTTCCTGCAGCTTGATGTCCAGGCTCAGCACGATGTCCTTGCCCGGCTTCGGATCGGTGCGCTTGAGCACCCGCAGCACCCGGCCTCGCGCGTTGGTCTCGACTTCCTCGTAGCCGACCTGGCCGTGCAGGTCGTCTTCGTAGAAGCGCTCGATACCGGTCTTGCCGATATGGTGAGTACCGCTGTAGTTGACCGGGTCGAGGGTCTTGAGCTCTTTCTCGTTGATCCGCCCGACGTAGCCGACCGAATGGGCAAAGTGCGCCCCTTGCGGGTAATGACGCACCAGTTGGGCAACCACTTCCACGCCCGGCAGGCGGAACTGGTTCACTGCCACACGGGCGATCTGCTCTTCGGTCAGCTCGAACAGGATCGGTACCGGTTCGAACGGTCGCCGCCCCTGCCTCATGCGCTTCTCGAACAGCGCCCTGTCGTCCGGCGTGAGCTCCAGCACTTCGACGATGTTGTCCAGCACTTCCTGCCAGTTACCCGCACGTTCACGGGTCATGGACAAGCTGAAGCTGGGCCGGTTATCGGCGATGATCACCCCGTTACGATCGAAGATCAGCCCGCGGGTCGGCGGAATCGGCTGCACGTGCACCCGGTTGTTCTCCGACAGCGTGGAGTGGTAGTCGTACTGGATGATCTGCAGGTAATACAAGCGTGCAATCAGTACGCAGATCAGCAACACGATCGCGACTGCGCCGACCACGACGCGGTTGCGCACCAGGCGGGCGTCTTTCTCGTGGTCCTTGAGACGGATCGGCTGCGACATCGGACTGCTTACAGGCTCATTTATGGTAAGGGTGCCCGGACAACACGGTCCAGGCGCGATAGATCTGCTCGCCGATGAGTATCCTTACCAACGGGTGCGGCAGGGTCAGCGGCGACAGCGACCAGCGTTGCTCGGCGCGCGCGCAGACCTCAGGCGCCAGCCCTTCCGGGCCGCCCACCATCAAATTCACCGTGCGCGAGTCCAGGCGCCAACGGTCCAGCTCTGTGGCCAGCTGCTCGGTACTCCAGGGCTTGCCATGGACCTCGAGCGTGACGATGCGTTCCCCAGGCTGCACCTTGCTCAGCATGGCTTCGCCCTCCTGACGGATCAGGCGGGCGACGTCGGCATTCTTGCCACGGGTGTTCAGCGGGATTTCCACCAGCTCGAGCGACAGCTCCTGGGGCAGGCGCTTGGCATATTCATGCCAGCCTTCCTCGACCCATTTGGGCATGCGCGAGCCCACCGCGATCAGACGCAGACGCACGACGCTTCCTTATTCCCGGTCTTTGAGCTTGTCGGTGAAGTAGTCGCTGGCGTTTTCCGGGCTGTGGTGCTTGGCATCGGCGGCACGGCTCTGCTCGGCACCCAGCCACAGGCGCTCCAGGTCGTAGAACTGGCGGGCAGCGGCGGTCATCATGTGCACGATGACATCGTTCAGGTCCAGCAGCACCCAGTCGCTGTCGCCCTTGCCTTCTTCGCCCAGCGGCTGCGCGCCTTCTTTCTTGACGGCTTCACGCACCTTTTCCAGCATCGCGTTGATCTGGCGATTGGAGGTACCGGTGGCAATGATCATGTAGTCGGTCAGGCTGTGCTTTTCGCGCACGTCGATGACCTGGATGTCCTGGGCCTTGACGTCTTCCAGCGCGCTGATGGTCAGTTTGACCAGGTCTTCGCCATTGATTTTCTGCTTGCTCATAAAAAACTCTTCGACTCGTTTGAATGAGGCGCCCTGGGGCACCGTCAGTTAGGGGCACGATACAGTTCGTGCGCCTCGATATAGGCCAGTACGGCGTCCGGCACCAGGAACCTCACCGATTTGCCGCTGGCCAGCAGCTGTCGGATCTGTGTAGCCGACACCGCGAGCGGCGTCTGCCAGACGAACGAAATATTCCCCGCCGGGCCGGACATGGCGGTGGGATCGCTCTCGGAGCGCGCAGCCAGCAGGTTGCGCAGCTCGTCAGTTGGTTCAACGTCGGCATCTGGGCGTTGCAGCACCAGGATGTGACAGTGTTGCAGCAGCTCTTCCCAGCGGTGCCAGCCAGGCAGGCCACAAAAGGCATCCCAGCCCAGCACCAGGAACAGCTGGTCGTTGGCGCTCAGTTCGGCGCGGATCGATTCCAGGGTGTCGATGGTGTACGACGGCTTGTCGCGCTCCAGCTCCCGGGCATCGACAGTCAGGCGCTCGACGCCTTGCACCGCCTCGCGCACCATTGCCAGTCGGTCCTGCGCCGCCACCTGCGGGGTATCGCGGTGTGGCGGACGGGCATTGGGCAACAGGCGCAGCTCATCGAGCGCCATGAACTCGGCCACCTCAAGCGCGCTGCGCAGGTGGCCGATGTGCACGGGGTCGAAAGTACCGCCAAGAATGCCGATGCGCCGGACTGCCTGGGCCTTGCTCAACTCAGCAGGACTCCTGGCCGCGCAGTTGGCCGTCACCGATCACTACGTACTTCTCGCAGGTCAGGCCTTCCAGGCCGACAGGGCCGCGAGCGTGCAGCTTGTCGGTGGAAATGCCGATCTCCGCGCCCAGACCGTACTCGAAACCGTCGGCGAAGCAGGTCGGGGTATTGAGCATCACCGATGCCGAGTCGACCTCGGCCATGAACTGGCGAGACTGCCCCTGGTGCTCGGTGATGATCGAATCGGTGTGGTGCGAACCATAGTGATTGATGTGCTCGATAGCCTGGTCCAGGCCATCGACCACACGAATCGACAGGATCGCGTCGAGGTACTCGGTGTGCCAGTCGTCTTCAGTGGCCGGCTTGGCATCGATCAGCGCACGGGTGCGTTCGCAGCCGCGCAGCTCGACGCCTTTGTCCTGGAAGCGGCGGGCCATTTCCGGCAGGAAGCCTGCGGCCACACGTTGGTCGACCAGCAGGGTTTCCATCGCGCCGCAGATGCCATAACGGTAGGTCTTGGCGTTGAAGGCGACGCGCCAGGCCTTGTCCAGGTCGGCGTGCTCGGCGACATAGACGTGGCAAATGCCGTCCAGGTGCTTGATCACCGGCACGCGTGCATCACGGCTGATGCGTTCGATCAGGCCACGGCCACCGCGCGGGACGATGACATCGACGAACTCGGGCATGCTGATCAGCGCGCCGACCGCTTCCCGGTCGGTGGTCTCGACCACTTGCACCACCGCTGCCGGCAGACCGGCCTCGGCCAGGCCACGCTGGATGCAGGTGGCGATGGCGCGGTTGGAGTGAATGGCCTCGGAACCGCCACGCAGGATCGTGGCATTGCCCGACTTCAGGCACAGGCTGGCAGCGTCGATGGTCACGTTCGGGCGCGACTCGTAGATGATGCCGATCACGCCCAGTGGCACGCGCATCTTGCCGACCTGGATACCCGACGGGCGATAGCTCATGTCGCGGATGGCACCGACCGGATCCGGCAGGCTGGCCACCTGGCGCAGGCCGGTGATCATGCCATCGATGCGCGCCGGGGTCAGGGCCAGGCGGTCCAGCAGCGCCGGCTCCAGGCCATTGGCACGGCCGGCGGCCAAGTCCAGTTCGTTGGCTGCGGCAAGCTCGACACGCGCGGTGTCCAGGGCATCGGCGGCGGCCTGCAGGGCGCGGTTCTTCTGCGCGGTACTGGCGCGGGCGATCACCCGGGAAGCCTGGCGAGCGGCGCGACCCAAGCGGGTCATATAGTCAAGAACGGACTCAGTCATGGGTTCGGTGTCTTGGCGAAGGGGAAATCGGCTGATTATAACTGTCGCGCAGGTGTACGCCCAGCGGCGGGTGGCGGATGGTCGAAAATGGTCATCGCCAAAACCAGGAAAGATGTAACTGCGCTTATCGAAATGTCCTCTTGCAGGTCCGGCCTATCGCCGGCGAGCCGGC